>CAIQOY010000170.1 GCA_903873565.1 uncultured Actinomycetes bacterium | reverse complement strand
GAGGAGGCCGCCGAGCGCCTGCCCGGCCTCGCCGACCGCCTGATCACCGTGGACGGCGAGCGGGTCTTCGTGCTGGCCTGGACCGGCGAGCCCGGCGACGCGGCGCAGAGCGTCTGCCTGTCGCAGCGCGACGTGCGCGAGCTGCAGTTCGCGAAGGCCGCGATCGCGACCGGCTGGCGGCTGCTCCTCGAGGAGCTCGACATCCCCGACTCCGACATCCAGCAGGTGCTGCTGGCCGGCTCGTTCGGCTCGTACCTGTCGGCCAAGAGCGCGATCCGCATCGGCCTCGTCCCGAAGCTCCCGATCCCGCGCATCGTCAGCGCGGGCAACGTCGCCGGCGAGGGCGCCAAGATGGCCGTCCTCTCGATCCAGGAGCGCCACGCGGGCCGCGCCCTCGTCGAGGAGATCGAGTACCTCGAGCTGTCCGACCGCGCCGACTTCAACGACCGCTTCGTCGACGAGCTCGCCTTCCCGGGGGGCTCGTGACCGTCGCCGTCATCACCTGCGGCGCCCTGACGCGCCACGTCGACCGGATCCGCGAGCGCCGCGGCTGGGACGTCGAGGTGCACCCGCTGCCGCCGCTCCTGCACCAGCGCCCCGAGCGGATCGCCCCGGCCGTGCGCGCCAAGGCCGACGAGCTGGCCGGCCGCTGCGACGCCGTGGCGATCGCCTACGCCGACTGCGGCACCTACGGCGCGCTCGACGAGGTGGCCGCGGAGCTCGGCCTCGCGCGCCTGCCGGGCGGCCACTGCTACGACGTCTTCGCCGGCCCCGAGCGGCTCGCCGCGCTCCTCGCCGAGGAGCCGGGCACGTACCTCCTGACCGACGCGCTGATCCGCGGCTTCGACCGCCTCGTCGTGCAGGAGCTCGGCCTCGACCGCCACCCCGAGCTGCGCGACGACTACTTCCACGCCTACCGCCGGGTCGTCTGGCTCGCCCAGGACCCGAGCGACCCCGAGCTGGTGGCCGGCGCCGAGCGCGCCGCCGCCCGGCTCGACCTGCCCCTGGAGATCATCGAGACCGGCGAGGACGGCCTCGAGCGCGAGCTCGAGCTGCTCCTCGCCCGCACGGAGGGCGCCCGCGTCGGCGCCGCGTGAGGAGGATGGGAATGGACACCAAGGCCGACATCGTCATCATCGGCGCCGGCATCGTCGGCACCTCGGCCGCGTGGGAGCTCGCGCAGGCCGGCGTCACCAACGTGGTCGTCGTCGACCAGGGCCCCCTCGCCCACACCGGCGGCTCGACGTACCACGCGCCCGGGCTCTGCTTCCAGACCAACACGAGCCGGCTGATGTGCACCCTCGCCCAGTGGTCGGCCGAGGCCTACGACGCCTGCAACGACGACGGCCGCGAGACCTGGGCCGCGGTCGGCGGCCTCGAGGTGGCCACCACCCCGGGCCGCGTCGCCGAGCTGCACCGCCGCCAGAACGCCGCCACCGCCTACGGCCTCGCGACGCGCATGGTCACGCCGCAGGAGGCGGTCGAGCTGTGCCCGCTGATCGAGGAGTCCGCGATCCTCGCCGCGCTGCACATCCCGACGGACGGCCTCTGCCGCGCCGTCACCTACTGCCACGCGCTGCAGGGCTGGTGCATGGAGCGGGGCATCCGCTTCATGGAGTCGACGCGGGTCACCGACGTCAAGATCGACGGCGGCCGCGTGCGCGCGGTCGAGACCACCGCGGGCACCATCAGCTGCGGCCAGGTGCTGGTGGCCGGCGGCCTCTGGGGCCCCGAGCTGCAGCACATGATCGGCCGCCCGATCCCGCTCCTGCCCCTCCAGCACGTGTTCGCCTGGGGCGCCCCGATCGAGGGCGTCGAGCGCGGCCCCGTCGAGTCCTACCTGCCGATGGTCCGCCACCAGGACCAGGACGTCTACTACCGCCAGCGCTGGCAGGGCATGGGCATCGGCTCGTACAACCACCCGCCGCTGCCGATCATGCCCGACGAGCTCGAGCGGGAGGCCGACGGCCACCAGACCGCCCAGGGCCCGTTCGCGGAGGAGCACTTCACGGCGGCCTGGGACGCCACCCGGGTCCTGATGCCGCGCGTCTACGAGGCCGGCCTCGAGGAGACCTTCAACGGCCACTTCTCCTTCACGATCGACGGCATGCCGCTGCTCGGCGAGTCCTCGTACACGGAGGGGCTCTACCTGGCCGAGGCGATCTGGGTCACCCACGCCGCGGGCTCGGCCCGCTGCGTGGTGCGCCAGATGCTCGGCCAGCCGACCGGCATCGACCTCGGCCCGGCCCACCCGGACCGCTTCCAGCCGCACCACTCCGCCCCGATGTACGTGGCGGCGCGCGGCGCCACCCAGTACGCCGAGGTCTACGACATCCTGCACCCGCTGCAGCCGATGGCCAACCCGCGCGGCCTGCGCCGCCTGCCCGCCCACGAGTGGATCGCCGAGCGCGGCGGCGTGATGCTGGAGAGCGCCGGCTGGGAGCGCCCGCAGTGGCTCGAGGCCAACGCGTCGCTGCCCGCCCCCGAGCACGGCCAGCGCCGCGACGAGTGGGCCTCCCGCTTCTGGTCGCCGGTGATCGGCAAGGAGCACGCCCGCACCCGCTCGCACGCCGGCCTCTACGACCTCACGCCCTTCACCAAGGTCGAGATCGAGGGCCCCGGCGCCACCGACTGGCTGAACCGGATGTGCACCTCCGAGCTCGACGTCGAGGTGGGCCGCATCGTCTACACGGCCTGCCTCAACGAGACCGGCGGCGTCCTCTTCGACATCACCGTCACCCGCCTCGACCGCGACCGCTACCTGGTCGTCACGGGCGGCGGCTCCGGCCCCCGCGACGTGGCCTGGCTGCGCCGCCACCTGCCCGCCGGCGACGGCGTGCGGATGCGCGACGTCACCAGCGCCTGGGCCGTCTTCGGCCTGTGGGGCCCGAAGGCCCGCGACATCCTCCAGCCGCTCGTGCCCGAGGACCTCTCGAACGAGGCCTTCCCGTACATGCGCGCCCAGCGCATCTGGGTCGAGCACGTGCCCGTGTTCGCGCTGCGCATCTCCTACGCCGGCGAGCTCGGCTGGGAGCTCTACGCCCCCACCGAGTACGGCCCGCACCTGTGGGAGCGGCTGATGGAGGCCGGCGCCGAGCACGGCCTCGCGGCCTGCGGCGGCGGCGCCTTCGAGTCGCTGCGCGTCGAGAAGGGCTACCGCTTCGCCGGCGTCGACATG
>CAIQOY010000169.1 GCA_903873565.1 uncultured Actinomycetes bacterium | reverse complement strand
GCCGGCGCGACGGCAGGTGCGCCCCGCTCACCGCCCGCGCAGGCGCCGCTTGACCGGCCCGACCACGAGCCCCGCCGCCTGGACGGCGCCGGGCTTGGGGTCGCGCAGGCTGAAGACGGGCTCCTCGATCAGGCCCACCAGCGGTCGGGCGATGTCGCGCAGGCCCTCGCGGCCGGCGAACCCGGCCTTCAGGTGCGGGACGGCGGCGACCCACCGGCGCCCGTCGTGCCGGGGTCCGGAGATCGCGCGGCCGACGTCCTCGCCGCAGGCCGTGCGGTAGCACATGCCGACGAGGTCGACCCCGCAGCGGCGGGCGAGGCTGTGCCACTGCCAGGTGCGCAGGTTGATCTCGATCAGCCGGTAGGAGCCGTCGCGGGGGTCGCGCTTGAACTCGATCTGCGTGATGCCGTCGAAGCCGCTCGTGCGCAGGAGCTGGTCGGCATAGGCCACCGGCTCGTCGGCCCAGCGCGCCTCGCCGACGCGGCAGGTGCCGAAGATCGGCGGACGCTGCACGAGCTTGCGCCCGCAGAAGGTGCCGACGGCGCGACCGCCGTCCGTCGAGAAGGAGCCGACGGTCCAGAGCGCGTCATCGCCGCCCGGGATCACCTCCTGGAAGATCGCGCGGTCGCCGGTGGCGGCGATCCGCTCGAAGGCGTCCACCAGCTGCTCGGGCCGGTCGGCCTGCAGCACCTGCACCTTCTCCGCGTGCTTGAAGGCGATCCCGATGGACGGCTTGGCGATCGCCGGGTACGGGATCTGCGCGGCGGCCGTCTCGGCCTCCGCGCGCGTCGTGGGCATGAAGGAGCGGGGGACCGGGACGCCGGCGCGCTCGGCGAGCTCGAGCTGCGGGATCTTCGCCATCAGCGGGCCGATCACGTCCCAGTGGGAGCCCGGCAGGACCAGCGGCGCGATGCGGTCGGCGTGCTTCGAGACGGCGACCAGGTGCGCGTCGTGCGTCGGGAAGAGGTACCCCGGCCGGCCCGCCACCTGGGCGAGCTCGGCGAGCGCGTCGATGAAGCCCTCCTCGTCGACGGCCGGGTCGGGCGCGAGCACCGGGGCCACGCCGCGCGACTTGAAGCCGAGCGCGCCCCTGCGGTGGTCGACGACGATCACGGGGGCACCGGCGTCGCGCAGCGCGCGCGCCGAGGCGAGGCCGTTGGTGAAGCCGACGTCGAGGACGACGCCGAGCGGGCGGTCGGGGCGCTCGGCCAGGACCGCGCGCAGGCGCTTGGTGGTCGCCGCGTCGAGCATGGCGACAGGGTAGCCGCGGAGCGGGACAGGCCCCGCGGTGCGGCGGTACCATTGGCGCATGCGTGTTCGGCTTGCCTGTGTGGTCGGCGCGGCGCTCCTGGGTCTGCTCGTACCCGGAGTGGCCGGTGCGTCCGCGCCGAACTGCGACGGGACCGACCTCTCGGTCGACCCGGACGGCGTCATCACCGCGATCGCCACCACGGGCTGCTCCACGCTGACGATCCCGCTGAGCGTCGACATCGACCCGAGCCCCGCGACGCAGGAGGTCGCCATCACGGCGATCGGGTCGTCCGCCATGGCCTCCTCCGGCCCGGGTGCGAGCCTGACCAGCGTCAACGCGTCGGCGGCGACGGGGCTGGTGCGAGTCGGGAACTCCGCGTTCAGCGGCCTGACCGCCCTGACCGCCGTCACCCTGCCGAACGGCGTGACGACCATCGGGCAGAGCGCGTTCTTCGGCACGACCGCGCTCGAGTCCGTGACGGCGCCGAGCGCCCTGACCACGATCGGGCCCAGGGCCTTCTACCAGTCGGGGATCCGCAGCTTCGCGATGCCGAACTCGGTGACGACGGTCGGACTCGAGGCCTTCTTCCGGGCCAGCCGCCTCACGACGCTCACGCTGAGCACGTCGCTGACCACGGTGCCCGTCAGCCTCTGCGAGGAGTGCACCGTGCTGACCGGCGATCTGGTGATCCCCGAGAGCGTCACGTCGATCGGCGGCCGCTCCTTCAAGAGCACCCGCCTGACGGGTCTCACGATCGGCAGCCGCGTGACGACGTACGGGGAGGCGGCCTTCTCGGTGGATAGCAACGCGAGCGTGCGGATGCAGGGGACCCTGGAGATCCCGCCGTCGGTCTCCGACATCGGCGGATGGGCCTTCGACTATCAGTGG
>CAIQOY010000168.1 GCA_903873565.1 uncultured Actinomycetes bacterium | reverse complement strand
GTCCGACTGGGAGACGATGCGCCACGCCGCCGAGACGCTCGAGGCGCTCGGGGTGCCGCACGAGTGCGAGGTCGTCTCCGCGCACCGCACCCCCGACAAGCTGTTCGCCTACGCGGAGGCCGCCGAGGGGCGCGGGCTGGAGGTGATCATCGCGGGCGCCGGGGGCGCCGCCCACCTGCCCGGCATGTGCGCCTCGAAGACTCCGCTGCCCGTGCTCGGCGTGCCCGTCGAGTCGAAGGCCCTGAAGGGGCTCGACTCCCTGCTCTCGATCGCGCAGATGCCCGCGGGCATCCCCGTCGGCACGCTCGCCATCGGCCGCGCCGGTGCCGTCAACGCGGGGCTCCTCGCCGCCGCCATCGTCGGCCGCGGACGCCCGGCGATCGCGGAGGCCGTGCGGGCCTGGCGCGCCGAGCAGACGGCGACCGTCCTCGCCGGCCCCGATCCGCGCGAGGCCTGATGCGCCTCGCGATCCTCGGCGGCGGGCAGCTGGCGTGGATGCTGGCCCAGGCGGCGGAGCCGCTCGGCGTCTCCGTGGCCGTGCTCGACCCGGCACCCGACTGCGCAGCGGGCCGCATCGCCGACCACGTGGTCGCGGCCTACGACGACCCCGACGGCCTCGACCGGGTCGCCGAGGGCGCGGATGTCGTCACCTACGAGTTCGAGAACGTGCCGGCGGCCGCGGTCACGCGCCTCGCCGAGCGCGGCGTGCCCGTGCTGCCGTTTCCCGCGTCCCTGACGGTCACGCAGGATCGCGCCAGGGAGAAGGAGCTGATGGCGGGCCTCGGCATCCGCGTCGCGCCCTACGCCTTGATCGACGGCCCTGACGATGCGGCCGCGGCGCTCGCGGCGGTCGGCGCGCCCGGCATCCTCAAGACGCGCCGGCTCGGCTACGACGGCAAGGGCCAGGTCAGGGTCGCCGCCCCGGAGGGCCTCACGGCCGCCGTCTCCGAGCTCGGCGGGACGGACCTGATCTACGAGGGCCTCGTCCGGTTCGAGCGCGAGCTGAGCGTCGTCGTGGCCCGCGGGGCGGACGGCCAGACGGCCGTCTACCCGCCGGTCGAGAACGAGCACCGGGACGGCATCCTCGCCTGCACCATCGCCCCGGCCCCGGACCTGGACGCGGCGAAGCGCGCCGAGGCCGAGCGGGTCGGCGTCGAGGTGGCCGAGGCGCTCGACCACATCGGCGTCCTCTGCGTCGAGCTCTTCGACACGCCCGACGGGATCGTCGCCAACGAGATCGCCCCGCGCGTCCACAACTCCGGCCACTGGACGATCGAGGGCGCGGTCACGAGCCAGTTCGAGAACCACGTCCGCGCGGTGCTCGGTCTGCCGCTCGGCGACGCCTCGGCCCGCGGCGCGGCCGCGATGGTCAACATCGTGGGCAGCGAGCCCGACCTCGCAGAGCTCCTCGCCGTCCCAGGTGCCCACGTGCACCGCTACGGCAAGGCGCCGCGCGGCGGGCGCAAGCTCGGTCACGTGACCCTGGTCGCCCCAGGTCATGGCGATCTCGGCGGGCCGCTGGGCCGCGTCCGGGCGCTCGCGGACCTCGCCTGGGAGACGTAGGCGGGCGGGACGCCGGAGCGGCCCGCCCGCCAGCGTCCTAGATCAGGCCCAGCTCCTTGACCGCGTCCTTCTCCTCGCAGAGCTCGGCGACGCTCGCGTCGATGCGCGGCTTCGAGAAGGCGTCGTGCTCGATGCCCTCGACGACCGTCCACTCGCCGTTCTGGCAGGTGCACGGCAGGCCGCAGATGATGCCCTCGGCGATGCCGTACTGGCCGGAGGTGGGCACGCCCATCGAGACCCAGTCACCGGCCGGGGTGCCGAGCACCCAGTCGCGGACGTGGTCGATGGCGGCGTTGGCGGCCGAGGCGGCCGACGAGGCGCCGCGCGCCTCGATGATCGCCGCGCCGCGCTTCTGCACGGTCGGAATGAACGTGTCGGCGACCCAGGCCTCGTCGCCGATAGCGTCCCACGCGCTCTGGCCCTTGACCTTGGCGTGCACGACGTCCGGGTACTGGGTGGCCGAGTGGTTGCCCCAGATGGTCATGTTGGTCACGTCGGCGACGGTGGTGCCCGTCTTCTGCGCGACCTGCGTCTTGGCGCGGTTGTGGTCGAGGCGCATCATCGCCGTGAAGCGCTCGTTCGGCACGTCGGGGGCCGAGTGCATCGCGATCAGCGCGTTGGTGTTGGCGGGGTTGCCGACCACGAGCACCTTGATGTCGTCGGCGGCGTTGTCGTTGATCGCCTTGCCCTGCACGGTGAAGATCGCGCCGTTGGCCTCGAGCAGGTCGCCGCGCTCCATGCCCTTCGTGCGGGGGCGGGCGCCGACCAGGAGGCCGACGTTGGCGCCGTCGAACGCCTCGTTTGGGTCGTCCGTGCAGACGATGTTCGAGAGCAGCGGGAACGCGCAGTCGTCGAGCTCCATGGCCACGCCGTCGAGGGCGCCGCGGGCCTGCGGGATCTCCAGCAGGCGCAGCTCCACGGGCGTGTCGGGGCCGAGCATCTGGCCGCTCGCGATGCGGTAGACGAGCGCGTAGCCGATCTGGCCTGCGGCGCCGGTGACGACGACCTTGACGGGACTGGGCATGGATTCCTCCGGGGAACGGGTCGAGGTTGGTAATCGTGCCAACACC
>CAIQOY010000167.1 GCA_903873565.1 uncultured Actinomycetes bacterium | reverse complement strand
GGGCGCGTGCTGCCGGGCGTGGCCGCGATCCCGGAGGTCACCCGATGAGCCGACGTCCCCTCGTGGCCGGCAACTGGAAGATGTTCAAGACGCGGGCCGAGGCGGTCGCCTGGTGCGCCGACCTGCGGGCCGGCCTCGCGGAGGCCGACGGCGTCGACCTCGCGGTCTGCCCCCCGGCCACCGCGCTGGCCGACGTGGCCGCGGCGCTGGCCGGCAGCGGTGTCGGCGTCTGGGGCCAGAACGTGCACCAGGCCGAGAGCGGCGCCTTCACGGGCGAGATCTCCACGGGCATGCTGGCTGAGGCGGGCGCCACGGGGTCCCTGCTCGGGCACTCGGAGCGGCGCGCGCTCTTCAACGAGCACGACGACCTCCTGGCCGAGAAGGTCGTCGCCTGCCTCGAGGCGGGCCTCGAGCCGGTGCTCTGCATCGGCGAGATGGAGTACGCCCGCGACGCGGGCTCGACCGAGACGATCCTCGACGGGCAGCTGCGCTCCGGCCTCGCCCGGGCCTCGGCGGAGCAGATCGCGCGCATCACCGTGGCCTACGAGCCGGTCTGGGCGATCGGCACCGGGCGCACCGCCACCCCGGAGATGGCCCAGGAGGCGCACGCCTTCATCCGGGGCGTCCTGCGCGACCTCGCGGGCGACGGGGCGGACGGCATCCGCATCCTCTACGGCGGATCGGTCAAGCCCGAGAACGCCGCCGAGCTGACGGCGCAGCCCGACGTCGACGGCGCGCTGGTGGGCGGCGCGAGCCTCGACGCGGCGAGCCTGCTCGCCATCGCCGCCGCCGCGCGCCCGTGACGCGACCGGTCGTCCTGATCGTGCTCGACGGCTGGGGCCTCGCCCCGCCCGGCCCGGGCAACGCCGTGGACCTGGCCGACACGCCGGTCTTCGACAGCCTCTGGGCGTCCTCGCCGCACGGCCGGCTGACCGCCTCGGGGCGCGACGTCGGTCTGCCGGAGGGCCAGATGGGCAACTCGGAGGTCGGCCACCTGGCGATCGGGGCGGGGCGGATCGTGCCCCAGGACCTCGTGCGGGTCTCCGACGCCGCCGAGCGCGACTTCGCCGACGTGCCGGCGCTCGTGGCGGCCTGCGAGCGCGCGCGCGACGGCTCGGGCACGCTGCACGTCGTCGGGCTGGTCTCCGACGGCGGCGTCCACAGCCACGTCGACCACCTGCGGGGGCTGGTGCGGCTGGCCGCGGCCACGGGCGTGCCGCACGTCGCGGTGCACGCGATCACCGACGGGCGCGACGTCTCGCCGGAGCAGGCCGGGGGCCTGGTGGCCGCGCTCGAGGCGGAGTGGGCGGGCGGCCCGGCGCGGATCGTCGACGTCTGCGGGCGGATGCACGCGATGGACCGGGACGAGCGCTGGGAGCGCACCGAGCGGGCCTGGCGGCTCTACACGGCGGGCGCCGAGGCGGCGCACCCGACGGCGGCCGCCGCGATCGCCGCCGCGTACGCCGCGGGGGTGACGGACGAGTTCGTCGAGCCCGCGGTGGTCGGCGACGGCGCGGGGCGCATCGGGGACGGCGACGAGGTCGTGTTCCTCAACTTCCGCCCGGACCGCGCCCGGCAGATCTGCCGAGCCCTCGCCGATCCGGGCTTCGACGCGTTCGACCGCGGCGCGGCCGGGGTCTGCCGGCTGACCGCCATGACCGCGTACTGGGACGGGCAGCCCGGTGCCATCGCGTTCCCCGAGGACCGCCCGCTCGACGTGCTTGCCGACGCCCTCGAGGCCGCCGGCGTGACCCAGCTGCACGTCGCGGAGACGGAGAAGTACGCGCACGTGACCTACTTCCTCAACGGCGGGCGCGAGGCGGAGCACCGCGGCGAGGCCCGCGTCCTCGTCCCGTCGCCGCGCGACGTCGCCACCTACGACCTGAAGCCGGAGATGAGCGCCGCCGGCGTCGCCGAGGCCGTCGTCGAGGCGATCCGCGGCGGCGAGTACGGGTTCGTCGTCGTCAACTTCGCCAACCCCGACATGGTCGGCCACACGGGCTCGATCCCGGCCGTGGTGGCCGCCGTCGAGGAGGTCGACCACCGGCTCGGCGAGGTGGTGACCGCGGTGCGGGACGTCGACGGGATCGCCGTCGTCACCGCCGACCACGGCAACGCGGAGCAGATGCTCGATCCGGGCGGAGAGCCGCACACGGCCCACACCACGAACCCGGTCCCGGTCTTGGTCGTGGGCGCCGACGTGCGGCTGCGCCCGGAGGGGCGGCTGGCCGACCTCGCGCCGACGGTGCTCGACCTGCTCGGCGTGCCGCAGCCCGCCGCGATGACCGGCACGTCGCTCGTCGAGCGCTAGGCCCTACATCCCGAACAGCAGCCGGTCGCCGAACTGGGGCGGCAGGCCGGCCTCGGCGATCTCCTTGGCCGCGGCCTGCGCGTCGTACTCCGCCCGCCGGAACTCGATCCTGACGGGCACGCCCTCGTCGCAGTCGAGGACGAGGTAGGAGGCGCGGCTGTCGCCGTCGCGCGGCTGGCCGACCGAGCCCGGGTTGACGAGGATGCGGACGTCCTCCCCGATCAGCTCCTCGCGCCCCGGCGGGGCGTGGCCGCCCGTGACGCGGTCGCCGATCGTGCGCGCCGACATCGGCACGTGGGTGTGGCCCACCATCACCACCTTGGCCTCGTGGGCGTGGGCGAGCGCGATGGCGGCGCCGGGGCCGTCGACGACGTACTCCCAGATCGGGTCGCGCGGCGAGGCGTGCGCGAGGGCGACGGAGCCGACGAAGGCGTCGGGCTCGAGGTTGGAGAGCCACAGCTGCTGCTCGATGCCCAGCACCTCGCGCGTCCAGCGAGCCGCGCGGCCCGCGTCGGCGCCGAAGCGCTCGACGTTGACGCGGTTGAGGACGGCGAGATCGTGGTTGCCGGCCAGGGCCACGGTGGCGTGCTCGCGCATCAGGTCGACGCACTCGTTGGGGCGCGCGCCGTAGCCGACGGTGTCGCCGAGGCACCAGAGCTCGTCGTAGCGGTCGCCCTCGGCCTCGAGCACGGCCTGCAGGGCGTGGACGTTGCCGTGGATGTCCGAGACGACGAGGACGCGCATGCCGGTCGCAGGATAGGCGAGGGCCCCGGGCGCCTCCGCGGGGTAGACTGCGCCGCATGACCGACGACCAGCCCGTCGAGCGCCAGCTCAACATCCACTTCACGCCGGAGGAGATGGCGGGGCACTACGCCAACTTCGCCAACGTCTCGCACTCCGACTACGAGTTCACGATCACCTTCGCCCGCGTCGACCACGAGTTCGACGGGCCGGAGATCCCCGGCGTCGTCGTCAGCCGCGTGAACCTGTCGCCGCAGTTCATGGGCGAGCTGCTCGACGCGATGCAGGACAACTGGGAGAAGTGGTCCGCCCGCGAGAGCATCCGCGACCTCCCCGAGGTCGGCGGGGACCACCCGGAGGCCTAGGGCCTCGCTCCGGCTCGTCGTCGTCGGCCGCGCCCGCGGCCCGCTCGCGGAGGCGGCGGCCGAGTACGAGGCGCGGGTCGCGCGCCTCGCCGCGTTCGACGTCCACGTCGTCAAGGACGAGCCGCTGGACCGCGGCACGCCCGACGAGATCCGCCGGCGCGAGGGCGAGCGGCTGCTGGCGGCGCTCGACGGCTGGACGGTGGTCGCCCTCGACCGCACGGGCCGCGCGATCGACTCCGAGGGGCTGTCCGCGCTCGTCGGGCGGCTCGAGGAGGAGCCGCCGCAGCGCACCGCGTTCGTGATCGGCGGCGCCGAGGGGCTCGACGCCGCCGTGCTGGAGCGGGCCCGCGAGCGGCTATCGCTCGGGGCCGTCACGCTGCCGCACCAGCTGGCCCGCGTCGTGGCCGCCGAGCAGCTCTACCGGGCGCTGGCGATCCGCGCCGGGCTGCCGTACCACCGCTGAGGGACCGCCGCCCGGGCGGCGCTCCGTTTGCGACCATGACGGCGTGGCCGACCCGATCAGCGACCTGCACGACGCCATCGCGGACGCCGTCCGGGGGCTGAGCGGCGGGGAGGTGCCCGACCTGGGCCTCGAGCGCCCGGCGCAGGCCGACCACGGCGACTACGCGACCAGCGTCGCCATGCGCCTCGCGCCCGTGCTGTCCCGGCCGCCGCGGGAGATCGCGGAGGAGCTCGCGGCCGTCGTCGGCGCCCTGCCCGGGGTGGAGGCGGTCGAGGTCGCGGGCCCCGGCTTCCTCAACCTGCGCCTCGGCGCCGACTGGTACCGCGCCGCGCTCGCGGCCATGCTCGCGGACGGGGCCGACTTCGGCCGCGGCGCGCCGCAGGCGGGCGTCGAGACGCTCGTGGAGTTCGTCTCCGCGAACCCGACCGGCGACCTCACGATCGGCTCCGCGCGCAACGCCGCCTACGGCGACTGCGTCGCGCGGCTGCTCGCCTTCACCGGCGAGCCGGTGGTGCGCGAGTACTACTTCAACGACGCCGGCAACCAGATCGCGCTGTTCGGGGCCTCCCTGGTGGCCCGCCGGCGCGGCGAGGACGTCCCGGAGGGCGGCTACCCGGGGCCCGAGGTCGAGGAGATCGCGGCCGCGCTGCCCCTCGCCGACGACGCGCCGGTCGAGGAGTGGACCCGCCTCGGCATCGAGACCATGATGGCCCGGATCCGGGCCAGCCTCGAGCGGATGCGGGTCAGCTTCGACCTCTGGACCAGCGAGCAGACGCTGCACGCCTCCGGCGCCGTCGGCGCCGCCATCGAGCGCGCCCGCGCCGAGGGGCACGTCTTCGAGCAGGACGGGGCGACCTGGCTGCGCACCAGCGCGTTCGGCGACGACAAGGACCGCGTCCTGCTCAAGGCCGACGGCGAGACCACCTACTTCGCGGCCGACCTCGCCTACATCGATCTCAAGTTCACGCGTGGCGCGACCCGCGCGATCTACGTGCTCGGCGCCGACCACCACGGCTACATCCAGCGCCTCAAGGCCGGCGCGGCCTGCCTCGGCTACGACCCGGAGGCGGTCGAGGTGCTGATCTACCAGCTGGTCACCGTCTCCGGTGAGCGGATGGGCAAGCGGCGCGGCAACGTGATCACGCTCGACGGCCTCGTCGAGGCGATCGGCGTCGACGCGGCCCGCTACTTCCTCGTGCAGCGCTCGCACGACCAGACGCTCGACATCGACCTCGACCTGGCGGTCGAGGAGAGCAGCAAGAACCCCGTCTACTACGTGCAGTACGCGCACGCGCGCTGCGCCTCGATCCTGCGCAAGGCCGCCGACGAGGGGCGCCTGACCGAGGGCGTCGGGGCCGCGCACGTCCCCGAGGGCCCGGAGGCCGTCCTCGTCCGCCGGCTCGCCGAGTGGCCGGACATCGCGCGCACCGCCGCGGAGCTGCGGGCGCCCCACCGGATCGTGGCCTGGGCGCACGAGCTGGCCGGCGACTTCCACGCCTTCCACCACGACCTCTACGTGCTGCACGAGGACGACGACGTGCGCGCCTTCCGGCTGGCCGCCGTGCGGGCGACCGCCGAGGCGCTGGCCCGCGCCCTCGACCTCGTCGGCGTCGCCGCGCCCGACCGCATGTAGCCGGCGCCGGGCTACACCGGACGCCCTGCCTGGACTACGATCCCCCGCGTAGGCGCGGCACGAGGAGGAGCGCGTGGAGGAGACCCGGGCGGCGGTCCTGCGCCGCATCGACGAGCTGGCCGGCGCGACGGTGGAGCTGACCCGCGAGATGGTGCGGATCGACTCGCGCAACCCGACCCTGCCCGGTGTCGAGCGCGCCGAGGTGATCGGCGGCGAGACGCGCGTCAACGACCTGCTCGAGGAGCGCTACGCCGCAGCCGGCCTCGAGACCGCGCGCGTCGCGGCCGACCCCGAGCGCTCCAACCTCGTCGGCATCCGACGCGGCATGGGCGGCGGCCGCTCGCTGGCGCTCAACGGCCACGTCGACACGGTGTCGCCCGTCGAGCCGTCCGCGTGGGTCACCGGCGACCCGTGGGACCCCCAGATCATCGACGGCCGCCTGTACGGGATCGGCTCGACGGACATGAAGGGCTCGGGCGCCGCGATGTGGGCGGTCGCGCAGGCCCTCGAGGACTGCGGGGTGCGCCTCAAGGGCGACCTCCAGCTCCACGCCGTGGTGGGCGAGGAGATGATGGAGCACGAGGTCGGGACGGGCGCGGTGATCCGCGCCGGCCACCGCGTGGACGCGGCCATCGTGACCGAGCCCTCGTCGATTCCGCTGCCCCTCAGCGTCAACTCCGTCGCGCCCAGCGCCCTCGTCTTCACCGTCGCGATCGTGGGCAAGGCCACGCACTGCGGCAACCGGCCGCTCGCCCTGCGCCCCGGCGGCCCCGGCGCCTCGATCGGCGTCAACGCCGTGGAGCGCATCATCCCGCTGCTGCAGGCGCTGCAGGAGCTCGAGCGCCAGTGGGCGGTCGACATGCGCCACCCCGGCTTCCCGCACGGCTGGTTCACCATCGGCCCCAACGTGCTCCACGCCGACGCGGGGATGCCGTTCCCCGCGTCCCTCGCGGACCGCGGGCGCATCGAGTACGTGGCCTGGCACAGCCCCGGCATCGACCCGGCCGAGGTGCAGCAGGCGATCCGCGACCAGGTGCACCACGCGGCCCAGCTCGACCCGTGGCTGCGCGAGCACCCGCCCGAGGTCACCTTCCACCTCTCGTGGCCGGGCTACGAGCAGCCGTGGGACGCCCCGATCACGCAGACGATGGTGGCCGCGCACGCGGAGGCCAGCGGCGTCCGCCAGCCCGATCCCACCCCCGACCACCCGTCCAACTTCGGCGCCGCCTGCGACGCGACGTTCTACCAGGCGGAGGGGATCCCGGCGATCGTCTACGGCCCGGGCGAGCTGCGCATCGCCCACGGCATCGACGAGCACGTCCTCGTGGACGAGCTCACCCTGTCGGCGAAGGCGCTCGCCCTCGCCGTCCTCGACTGGTGCGGCACCGACGATTAGGAGGCCCGACATGCCCGCATGGACCCAGACCGGCTCGTCCATCATCTTCCTGCCCTACACGCTCGAGCAGGCGCTCGCTGGCCTCGCCGACGCCGGCTTCGAGAACGTCGAGATCGGGGCCGTGAAGGACTTCCTCGAGCACCTCGACCCCGACAACCTCGGTCCGGCCGAGGTCGCCAACTGCCAGCGGCTGCTCGACCAGCACGGCCTGACCTGCGTGTCGATGAGCGGCCATGCGCCGCTGCACCTCGACATCGGCCGCGAGCGCCTCACGAACGTGCTGCGGGCCGGCCGCGAGATGGGCATCTCGGTCCTCAACACCTTCACGGGCGACGCGGAGACCGAGGAGCAGATCGACGCCTTCGTCCGCAACGTCAACGCGGTCGCCGAGGAGGCCGAGGCGGCCGGCATCCGGCTCTGCATCGAGACGGACTCCAACCTGCTGCCCACCGCCAAGGTCGGCATCGACATCCTCGAGCGGATCGACAACCCGTGGGTCGGCATCAACTACGACCCGGGCAACGTCATCTACTACACGGAGGCGGTCCCGGAGGAGGACATCGAGCTGGCCCTGCCGTACCTCGGGCACGTCCACCTCAAGGACAAGCGCGGCGGCAAGGGCGTGGCGGACTTCCCGCCGCTCGGCGACGGCGACATCGACATCCCGCGCATCCTGCGCACGCTCGACGCCGCGGGCTACGCCGGCCCGGTCTCGATGGAGATCGAGTTCACCGACTACCAGTGGCCGCCGTACGAGGAGTGCATCGCCGAGGCGCGGCGCGCCAAGGCCTACTGGGACGGCATCGTCCTCTAGGCCGGGGTGCGCAGCGCCCTCTTCTGCTCGGCCGTCGACGTCGCGGACGCCGGGCCGGCCGCGGTCCTCGACGACGCCCTCGGGCGCGCCGGGGTCGACGGGCTCGCGGTCGCGGCGTCGTACCACGCCGCCCGCGACCTGCTCCCACACGCCCGCGGCCCGCGCCTGCGCGCGTTCCCGGCGGGGCTGTGGATCGCACGCGACGCGGCCGTCTGGGACGGCTGCCCCGTGCCGCCGGACCGCGCGGGCGACGCGCTGACCGAGGCGGCGGTCGCCGAGCTGGTCGAGCAGGCGGACGCCCGCGGCGCGACGGTCGACGGCTGGGCGGTCTTCATGCACGTCGATCGCGCGGAGCCCGGCCCGGGCACCCACGTGACGGCCTTCGGCGATCCGCTGCCCGAGCAGCTCTGCCCGAGCCGGCCCGCCG
>CAIQOY010000166.1 GCA_903873565.1 uncultured Actinomycetes bacterium | reverse complement strand
GGCCGAGCGCCACCAGCCCGAGGGCGATCGCCGCCGGGACCGTGGTGCCGACGGCGATCAGCGCGGCCGAGCCGGGGGCGATCCCGCCGGCCCCGAACAGGAGGCCCCAGACCGCCAGGGCGACGCCGGGCGCGGCGAGCAGGAGCGCCGCGGTGGGGCTGAGACGGGGCAGGGGCCGCACCTGTCCGATACTAGGCGGCCTCGCGGCCCGCGTCCTCAGTGGTTGAGGGGGTCGGCGACGATCAGGAGCAGGCGGGCGCCGCCGATCCGGTCGGCGCCGACGCCCTCCATGGGGGTCGGCACGGCGCCCTCGAGGCGCAGCTGCTTGATCAGGCGCTTCGCAGCGGGGATGCCGGCCGGGTCGTCGACCTGGTACATGACGTAGGTCTTCTCGAAGCTGTGGTCGGGGGCGTCGCCCACCGCGGTGATCGGGTAGTCGGCCAGCATCAGCTGGCGCGCGGCCTCGGCGGCGACGCCGTCGGCGCCGAGCCCGTTCCAGACGGCGATCGGCGTGGCGGCCGGCTTGGGCGCGGCCACCGCCTTCGGCGCCTCGGGGGCGGCCGGGCCGCGGTCGGCGATCAGGCGGTACCCGAAGGTGCCGCCGACGAGGAGCAGCGCGATGCCGAGCACGGCGCCCGCGATGATCAGGGGCAGCGCCATGCGCTCGAGCAGCCGGCGCCGGCGCACGGCGCGCCACGCGCCCGTGTCGAGGAGGAACTGCTGCTCGGCGACCGCCATGGCCACCCGGTACGCCCTCGGCCGCCCGGTTCCTGCCCGGACGCCGGCGCCGTGCGGGCGGGGTACGCTGACGGGCATGTTCGTGAGCCTCGAGGGACCGGACGGGGTCGGCAAGACGACGCAGGTCGCCCTGCTCGTCGAGCGCCTGCGCGCCGAGGGGCACGACGTCCTGCAGTGCCGGGAGCCCGGCGGCACCGAGCTCGGGGAGCGGGTGCGCTCCCTGCTCCTCGACGGCCAGGTGGCGATCGCCGACCGCGCGGAGGCGATGCTGTTCGCCGCGGCGCGGGCGCAGATCGCCGAGGAGGTGATCCGGCCGGCGCTCGCCGCGGGCCGCTGGGTGGTCTGCGACCGCTTCATCGACAGCTCCATCGTCTACCAGGGCATGGCGCGCGGGCTCGGCGTCGAGCCGATCCGCGACGCGTCGGTGTTCGCCACGGACGGCCTCCTGCCCGACCGCACCGTCGTCCTGCACGGCGTGGACCGCCGCGGCGACGAGCCCGACCGGATCGAGGCGGCCGGCGCGGACTTCCACCGCCGCGTGGCCGAGGGCTTCCTCGCGCTCGCCGACCTCTTCCCCGAGCGGGTCCGCCTCGTGGACGCGCGCGGCGAGCGCGACGCCGTCGCCGACCGCGTGCGGGCCGCGCTCGACGGGGGCGCCGCGTGAGCCTGCCCCTGCCCGGCCAGCCGCGCGCCGAGGCCCTGCTCAACGCGGCCCTCGCCGCGCCCGCCCACGCCTACCTCCTGCACGGCCCGCCCGGCACCGGCAAGCGCGACGCGGCGCGGGCCTTCGCCGCGCTCCTGCTCGGCACCGACGAGCGCCGCCTGGCGCCCGGCAG
>CAIQOY010000165.1 GCA_903873565.1 uncultured Actinomycetes bacterium | reverse complement strand
GGCTCGCCGTCGAGCTCGACGGCGAGCCGTGGGTCATCATCGACGCCGTCACGGCGCTGCGCCTCGGGCTCGACGTCGACGCGGCGATCGACGCCGCGACGCAGGCCGAGGTCGAGCGGCTCGCCGCCGAGGAGCGCGCCCTGCGCCGCGGGGCGCGCCTGGTCGGCCGGCGCTCGCACGCCACCGGCGAGCTCGAGGGGAAGATCGCCCGGGCCGACGGCCCCGAGGCGGCCCGGGCCGCCGTCGAGCGGCTGGCCGAGCTCGGCGCCGTCGACGACGAGCGCCACGCCGTCCTGCTCGCGGAGCGGCGGCTGGCCGAGGGCTGGGGGCCGCTGAGGATCCGCCATGACCTCGAGACCGGCGGCGTCGCGGCCCCGCTCGTGGAGGCGGCGATCGCGGGGCTCGACCCCGACGCCGTCGACGCCGCGGCCCGGCGCGCGCTCGGGACGCGCGCGGGGCCCGAGGGCTGGCGCCGGCTCGCCGCCCGCGGCTTCGACGAGGACACGGCCGAGCGCCTGCTCGGCGTCCCGCCCGACGCCTGATCCGGCGAACGCCCCGCCGGAGCGCGCTACCCTTCCGGGCAGATCATTCCGCTGCGCCCCCCGGGGCGCGGTTCTGTTCCACGACAACCAGGAGAACACCGTGCTCCAGACCGTGATCGCGGCTCTTGCCGCGCTGGTCGTAGGCCTCGCCGTCGGCGCTCTCGCCGTCCGCCTGGTCCTGGGCTCGCGCAACCGCATCGCCGAGGAGGAGGCCCTGCGCGAGATCGAGGCCCGGCGCGCCGAATCCGACGCCATCCGCGCCGAGGCGCAGAGCGCCCTCACGAGCGCCCAGCGCGAGGCCGACGCCATCCGCAAGGAGGCGGAGATCGACGCCAAGGAGCGGCTCCACGAGCTGCGCCGCGACCTCGAGCAGTCGCTCGACGAGCGGCGCGTCGAGCTGTCCCGCCTCGAGGAGCGCGCCGCCTCGCGCGAGGATGCGATCGCCCGCAGCGACGCGGCCCTCGCCGAGCGCGAGAACGAGGTCACGCAGCGCGAGCTGGCCCTCGCCGACGGGGAGGCGCTCCTCGCCGAGGCCCGCTCGCGGGCCGATCGGGAGCTGGAGCGCATCGGCGGGATGACCGCCGAGGAGGCGCGGACCCAGATCCTGGCCCGCATCGAGGAGACCACCCGCCACGACGCCGCGCAGCTCGTGCGGCGCATCGAGGAGGAGACCAAGCAGGAGGCCGAGCGCCGCGCCCGCACCATCATCGCCACGGGCATCCAGCGGACCGCCTCGAGCTACGCCGCCGCCACCACCGTGTCCACCGTCGAGCTGCCCTCCGACGACCTCAAGGGCCGCATCATCGGCCGCGAGGGCCGCAACATCCGCGCCCTCGAGTCGATCACCGGCGTCGACGTGATCATCGACGACACGCCCGGCGCGGTCGTCCTGAGCGCCTTCGACGGCGTGCGCCGCGAGGTCGCCCGGATGACGCTCGAGAAGCTGATCGCGGATGGCCGCATCCACCCGGCGCGGATCGAGGAGAGCTACTACCAGGCCAAGGAGGAGATCGACGAGCGGATCCGCGAGGCCGGGGAGCAGGCCTCGTTCGAGGCCAACGTGCCCGGCCTCGACCCGGAGCTGATGGCGATCCTGGGCCGGCTCAACTACCGCACCTCCTACGGGCAGAACGTGCTCAAGCACTCCCTCGAGTGCGCGCACCTCGCCGCGATCATGGCCGTCGAGCTCGGCGCCGACGAGCGGGTGGCCCGCCGCGCGGCGCTCCTGCACGACATCGGCAAGGCGGTCACGCACGAGGTCGAGGG
>CAIQOY010000164.1 GCA_903873565.1 uncultured Actinomycetes bacterium | reverse complement strand
GAGACCGCGCCGCCCGCCACCACGGCCCCGGTGGAGACGGCCCCGCCGGCGGACACCGCCGCCGCGGTGCCGTAGCGGCCTCCCGACGGCCGGTAGACTCACCCCATGGCCGTGCACGACGAGCAGGCCGATGTCGCGACCGTCGAGCTGACGGGCTCGGGCGTCGACATCCTCCTTCCGCCGCCCGCGCCGCCGGCCCGCCGGCTGGGGGGCGGGCGCATCGCCGTGGCGTGCCTCCTGGCCGCCGCGGTCCTCGCGGTGGGCGCCGTCCAGGTCGTCGGGTTCGGGGGCGTCGACCTGATGCCGTCCGTCGCGCCCGCCGAGCGGATCCTGCCCTCGGGCGCCCCGCGCCCGCAGACCATGGCCCGGCAGGGCGCCGTCGTGCTGTTCGTGCCGATCGCCCAGACGCGGATCACCGCGATCCTCTACCACCCGGTCGCCGGCACCAGCGGCCTCACCCTCGAGCCCGTCGGGCAGCCCGTCGACGAGGGCCTGATCGGGCGCATCATCTCGGGCTTCGCCGGCGACGACGCGGGCGGGCCGAGCTACGCGGTCGAGGGCGACCCGACCGCCGTCGACGTGGGCGCCCCCGTCGGCACCGACGTCTACGCGCCCGTCGACGGCAAGGTGCTGTCGATCACGCCAGTGATCGTGGAGGGCGTCGCCTACGGCGACCAGATCGCGATCGAGCCGCTGGCGAACCCCGGCGTGGTCGTCGTGGCCTCGGGCCTCCAGGCCGATCCCGACCTCTCGGTCGGCACGCCCGTCTCGACCCGCCCCGACGCGTGGACCCCGATCGGGCGCATCGTGGACGTGACGGGCGCCCTCGACCCCGTCCTGTCGGGGTACACGCAGGACGGCGGCAACCGCGTGCAGCTCGAGGTGCGGCCCGCGACCGCGGTGGCCGCCACGTGAGGCTGCTCTTCCTCGCCGACGTCTACGGGCTGCCCGGGGTGGAGGGCGTCGAGCGCGCCCTGCCGGGCCTGCGCGACGAGCTCGGGCTCGACCTCGTGGTGGCCAACGCCGAGAACGCCGCCGACGGCGCGGGGCTGACCCCGAAGCTGGCCGAGCGGCTGCTCCAGGCGGGCGCCGACTGCCTCACGCTCGGCAACCACCTCTGGCGGCGCAAGGAGATCGGCCCCTACCTCGTGCAGGCGGAGCGCGTCGTGCGCCCCGCCAACCTGCTCGACCGCCTGCCGGGCCGCGGCCTCGCCTTCGTGCCCGCGGCCGACGGCCGCGAGGTCGCGGTGATCAACCTGCTCGGCTCCTTCACGCTGGAGCCGGCCCAGTCGATGTTCGCGGTGGTCGACGCGCTCGTCGACCAGGCGCTCGCCCGTACGCCGTTCGTGCTCGTCGACGTGCACGCGGAGGCCACCAGCGAGAAGGTCGCCATGGGGCGGCACCTCGCCGGGCGCGCCAGCGCGGTCTGCGGGACGCACACCCACGTGCAGACGAGCGATGCCGGCGTCCTGCCGGGGGGGACGGCCTACATCACGGATGCGGGCATGACCGGCCCGCACGACTCCGTGATCGGGGCGGTCACGGAGATCAGCCTGCGCCGCTTCCTCCTGCAGCAGCCGCAGCGGCTCGAGCCCGCGACGGGCGACGTGCGGCTCGAGGGCCTCCTCGTCGAGCTCGACGACGCGGGGCGCGCGACGGGCGCCGAGGCGCTGCGCCGTCCGGCGTAGTCGGTCAGGTTGCGACCGGGGGGCGGCGCCGGACCGGCAGCGGGGCGGGTGACCCGGTCGTGCGGGCCGCCAGCGCGACGCGCGGCGCGAGCAGCGCGATCGCCGCGAACACGAGCACCCACGGCAGGTACAGGTACATCCAGTGCGTGAGCACGATCTGGAAGCCGCACATCAGGGCCCCGGCGAAGGCCATGGCGCGGGTCGGGTCGAGCCGCCGCGGGACCGCGTAGAGGGCGATCGCACCGAGGACGACGGCGCCCTTGAGGGCGGTCTGCACGAGGCCGAGGTCCGGCAGGCCCGGGTACTCGCCCCAGTCCCAGAGGGAGAACGGCGAGGGCCGGTCGAGCTGCCAGCCGAACGTGCGGTCCCAGAACATCCGCAGCGCGCCGGGCCCGTCGAGGGCCACGAGCAGGCCGGCGAGCACGGCGACGACGAGGGCCATCCCGAGCAGCGTGCGGCCCGCGCCGGGGCCCGGGCGCAGCGCGTCGGCGAGGCGCCGGGCCCCCGAGCGGCCCGGGGCGGGGTGCCCGTAGGCCCACTCGCCCGGCGCGAGGGCGGGGCCGCCGCGGTCGAGGCGCAGCCACAGCGGGATCAGGAGCAGCGGCGCGAACTTGGCGAGCGCCGCGAGCATCAGGAGCGCCCCGCGCCCCAGCGGCCGT
>CAIQOY010000163.1 GCA_903873565.1 uncultured Actinomycetes bacterium | reverse complement strand
GCGCGCGCATCGAGCGCGGGCTCAGCACGACCTCGTACACGGCCCTACCCCTCCTTGGCCCTCGCCCGGATCTCCTCGATCACGTCGTCGAGCGGCGTATCGGGCGCGCCGCGCTCGCGATCGCGGCGGTCGCGCGCGAGATCCTCGAGCACGCCGGGCTCGCTGAGCACCTCGAGGGTAAGCTCGATCGATTCGAGCTCGTCCGGCGAGATCAGCACGGCGGCGGGTCGCCCGTTGCGGGTGACCACCACGCGCTCGTGCTGCAACTCGACGGCATCGAGGAATTCGGAGAAGCGGGCCTTCACGGTGCGCACAGGCTCGATGAGCATGGTGACCGCAATTGTGTCACACCCCGACTGGGTGCTGACGGAACCGGACCGGATCCGCGCGGGCCGTGACACCCAGCGGACGTCAGGCGACGGGGTCGGCGTCGAAGCGCACGATCGCGCTGGCCCAGGAGAGGCCGACGCCGAAGCCGCTGAGGAGGGCCGTCCGGCCCGCGAGGCCGCCCTCGCGGGCGAGGTCGGCGATCAGGAACGGGATCGACGACGAGACGAGGTTGCCGGTGCCGCGCATCCGGATCGGCACGGCCGCGGGGTCGAGGCGCATCCGCCGCACGAGCTGGGAGAGCATGTGGTTGCTCGCCTGGTGCAGCAGGTAGAGGTCGATCTCGTCCTGCTCGATGCCGTTCGCGGCGCAGCAGCGGGCGACGTCGTCGGGCACCGTGGTCAGCATGAACTCGAAGATGTTGCGCCCGACCATGGTCAGGCAGCGGCGGCCCTCCGCGTCCGGCTCGACGATCAGGTTGCGGTGGCCGCCGCCGTCGGTGCCGAAGGAGAAGGCGCCGACCTGTCCGCCGGTGCCCTCGCGCGACACCCAGGTGGCGGCCGCGCCGTCGCCGAACAGGGGCGAGGTGCCGCGGTCGGCGGGGTCGATCACCTTCGAGTAGGGGTCGGAGGTGACGAGCAGGGCGTGGTCGAGGCCGAGCGCCTCGAGCATGCCGCGCACGATCGCGAGGCCGTAGACGAAGCCGGAGCAGCCGAGGCCGACGTCGAAGCAGGCCGTCGTCTTCTCGAGGCCGAGGCGGTCCTGCACGAGGGCCGCGGTGTGGGGCAGCCCGTAGTCGGGGTTCTGGGTGCAGAGGACCAGCAGCTGCACCGCGGCTCGGTCGAGGTCGGGGCACTTCGCGAACAGGTCCTCGGCGGCGGCGACCGCCATGTCCGCGGCGCCCTCGTCGGGGGCGGCGATGCGGCGCTCGTGGATGCCGAGCTTGTCCTCGAGGAATTCGCGCTCCCAGCCGAAGCGCTCGATCAGCTCGTCGTTGCCGATCACCCGCTCGGGCAGGTAGGTGCCGATCGCGCGGATCACGCTCACGCGTCGTCTCCGTCCGCGAGGGAGAGGCGGGGCAGGTCGGCCATGCCCTCCTCATTGAACACGACCTGGTGGTAGAAGCGGGACAGCGTCACGCCGCGGCGGTACTCGCCGAGGCGCGGCTCGAGCCGCTCGCCCGCGGCCATGCGCAGCATCCGGTGCGGGTAGTCGCCGCCGGCGGCGAGCGGCAGCGGGAAGGCGCCGCCGATGCGCGGGTTGACGTCCGTCACCTCGTGGCGGTCGGGCGCCTCCCGGAAGCACTGGACCGTGCCCGGGCCGCGCAGGCCGATCGCCTCGGCGACGGCGCGGCCGACCTCGACGAGGGCGGGGTCCTCGATCGTGGTGCCCTTGATCTGCTCGCCGCCCTTCGACTGGATCATGCTGCGCGGGATCGCGTCGAGGCAGCGTCCGTCGAGGTCGCAGAGCACGTCGATCGAGAACTCGGTGCCCGTGCAGCACTCCTGCACCATCGAGGGCAGCGTCGTGTAGCCGAGGAAGAAGTCGAGCTCCGCGCGGTCCGCGCAGCGGAAGATGCCCTCCGAGCCGCGGCCCTCGCGCATCTTCACGAGCACGGGGTAGCGCAGGTCGCCGGGGAGGTCGGCCGGGTCGAACGTGCGCGGCGAGTCGAGCCCGGCGGACTCGAGGAAGCGCGCCATCTCCAGCTTGTCGACGCAGCGGCGGGTGGCCTCGGGCCCCGGGATGAACGCCGTGCACCCGACCGCGGCGAGCCGGGGTGCGAGGTCGGCGAGCAGGACCAGGTCCCACTCGGAGCAGGGCAGGGCCATCGCGCAGCCGTGCGCCTCGGCGGTGGCCACCAGGTGGTCGGCGTAGCCCGGGTCGTCGGCGCGGGGCGCCTCGACGGCGATGTCGCAGAAGGGCAGCGCGGGGGCGAGCCGGCTCGAGTCGGTGCCCACCACGAGGCCGCCGCCCGCGCGGGCGACCGCGTCGCGGAACGCCTGCACGACGTCGACGCGCAGCCCGACGCAGGTCAGGAGCACGTTCACGAGCCGCCCCCGTCCGCCTGCCAGCCGCCCTGCGGGCCCTTGTAGGTG
>CAIQOY010000162.1 GCA_903873565.1 uncultured Actinomycetes bacterium | reverse complement strand
GTGGACGGCCGCGTGCACGATCTCGAAGTCGGCCAGGGGCGCGTGGGGCTCGTCGCCGACGTAGGTGCGGCTGGTGCCGTCCGCGGGGATCGCGGAGGCCGCGCAGAGGAAGTCGCCCGGGGCCACGTCCGGGGCCAGCGCGCCGCAGGTGCCGAGCCGCACGAGGCGGCGCACGCCGAGCTGGATCAGCTCCTCGATCGCGATCGCCGCCGAGGCGCCGCCCATGCCGGTCGTCTGGACGCCGACGCGGCGCCCGGCCAGGGTGCCCGCCCAGCCGCGCAGCCCGCGCGCGTCGGTGACGAGCTCGGCGCCCTCGAGCAGCTCCTGCGCGATCAGGTCGGCGCGCTGCGGGTCGCCGACCAGGAGCGCGTGCTCGCCGAAGGCGCCGGCCTGGGTCTGGAGGTGCTCGGGCATGCGGGCATGGTACGGCAGCGCGGTACGGTTCCGGCCATGGGGGCGGAGCAGCTGCGGGCGGGCTCGGGGGCGGTGCTCGCGATCGCGGTGGCGGCGGCCGCGATGTTCTGCATCCCGTACTCGACGCAGGCGATCGTGCCGGAGATCGGCGCCGACCTCGGCGCCGGCCCGGCGGCCACGGGCCTGACGATCACGGTGGTGGTGGCCGGGATCGCCGTCGGCGCCTGGATCATGGGCCCCCTCTCCGACCGGGTCGGCCGCCGCGCCGTGATGCTCGGCTCCTGCGCGCTCCTCGCCCTGCCGACGGCGCTGATCGCGATCGACGGCGGGCTCGTCGGGCTGCTCGCCCTGCGCGGCCTGCAGGGGCTGCTCCTGCCCGGGCTCCTGACCGTGGCCACGGCCTACGTCTACGAGGCGTTCCCGTCGGCCCGGGTGCCCACCGTGGTCGGGCTGTACACGGCGGCGCTGGTCCTCGGCGGCTTCCTCGGCCGCACGATCCCCGCGCTCCTCGTCGACGACATCGGCTGGCGCTGGTCCCTGGCCAGCCTGGCCGTGCCGCTCCTGGCCAGCGCGGCGCTCCTGGCGCTGCTGTTGCCCGCCGCGCCGCCGCCCCCGAAGGCGCGCTCGCCCCTGCGCGCCGTGCGCGCGCACCTCGCCAACACGCCGCTGCTCCTCAACGGGCTCGCCGCCGGCTGCACCTTCTTCGCCTTCGTCGGGCTCTACTCCGTGGTCGCGTACCGCCTCGAGGGGCCGGAGTTCGGGCTCTCGCCGGCCCAGGTCGGGGCCTTCTACGTGGTCTGGCTGGTGGGGGCCCTGACCCCCTTCGCGGTGCGCCTGGCCGGGCGCGTCGGCCCGCGCGCCGTGCTGCCGGTGTTCCCCGTGATCGGTCTCGCGGGGCTCGCCGTCGGCTCCGTGGGCTGGCTGCCCGCCGTGGTGGTCGGCCTCGCGGTCCTCGCCGGGGGGCTGTTCGCGATGGTGGGGGTGGCGCAGCTCCTCGTCCCGCAGCTGACGCTGCGCGATAGGGGGAGTGCGATGAGCGTGCACCTCACGATCTACTACCTGCTCGGCTCGCTCGGCCCCTTCGTCCTGGGGGCCGCCTGGAGCGCCGCCGGCTGGGCCGGCGCGGCGCTCCTGGCCGCCCTGGCCCTGGCCGTCGCCCTCGTCCTGACCCTGCTCCTGCGGCGGTCGGCCCCCGCCCGGATCGCGCAGAAGCCCGAAGCCGACCCGGTGCTATCGTGAGCCCGAGGCCGGACCCCCGTCCCCGACGCGCTGGAGCACGATGAGCCGCATCTTCCGAACCGCGGTGTTCCCCATCCTGGTGGTGATCCTGCTCGCGTTCCTCGCGCAGCGCCTGCTCCTGTCCGACCAGAAGGACGAGCAGCCGCCGCGCGACTGGTCGACGATGCTGACGGACCTCAAGGACGGCGACGTCGAGGCCCTGCAGCAGAACACGGCCAAGAACAACGTCAAGGTCACGCTCAAGCCGGCGCCCGACGCGGCCGCCGACGCGGAGCCCGACACCTACACGGTCGGCATCCCCGGCGAGAAGGCCTGGGACCAGGTCTACGACCAGTACAAGGGCGAGGTCGACGTGGCCGGCTCGGAGACGGGCGGCTCCTCGTGGGTGTCGCTGCTGGTCAACGTGCTGCCGTTCGTGCTGTTCCTCGGCTTCTGGCTGTTCCTCATGAACCAGATGCAGGGGGGCGGCTCGCGCGTGATGAGCTTCGGCAAGTCGAAGGCCAAGCGCATGAGCGTCGACTCCCCGAAGGTCACGTTCAAGGACGTGGCCGGCGCGGACGAGGCCGTCGAGGAGCTGCACGAGATCAAGGAGTTCCTCGAGAACCCGAAGAAGTTCCAGTCGCTCGGGGCCAAGATCCCCAAGGGCGTGCTCCTGTTCGGGCCCCCGGGCACCGGCAAGACGCTGCTCGCGCGCGCCGTGGCCGGCGAGGCGGGCGTGCCCTTCTTCTCGATTTCGGGCTCCGACTTCGTCGAGATGTTCGTCGGCGTCGGCGCGAGCCGCGTCCGCGACCTCTTCGAGCAGGCCAAGCAGAACTCGCCCTGCATCATCTTCATCGACGAGATCGACGCCGTCGGCCGCCACCGCGGCGCCGGCATGGGCGGCGGCCACGACGAGCGCGAGCAGACGCTCAACCAGCTGCTCGTGGAGATGGACGGCTTCGAGGCCTCCACGAACGTGATCCTGATCGCGGCCACGAACCGCCCCGACGTGCTCGACCCCGCGCTCCTGCGCCCGGGCCGCTTCGACCGCCAGATCGTCGTCGACCGCCCCGACCGCTCGGGCCGCGAGGCGATCCTGAAGGTGCACTCGAAGGGCAAGCCGCTCGGCACCGACATCGACCTCGGCGTGCTCGCCGGCCAGACGCCCGGCTTCACCGGCGCCGACCTCGCCAACCTGATCAACGAGGCGGCGCTCCTGACCGCCCGCGCGGGCAAGAAGACGGTCACGATGCTCGAGCTCGAGGAGGGCATCATGCGCGTCCTCGCCGGGCCCGAGAAGAAGACGCGCCTGCTCAGCGAGGAGGAGCGGCTGATCACCGCCTACCACGAGATGGGGCACGCGATCGTCGGGCACTACCTGCCCAACTGCGACCCGGTGCACAAGATCTCCGTGATCTCGCGCGGCCAGGCGCTCGGCTACACGATCTCCCTGCCCAGCGAGGACAAGTTCCTGGTCACCCGCGCCTCGCTCAACGACACGCTGGCGATGACGCTCGGCGGCCGCGCCGCGGAGGAGCTCGTGTTCAACGAGATCACCACGGGCGCCTCGAACGACATCGAGAAGGTGACCGCCACCTCCAAGGCGATGGTGATGCGCTACGGCATGAGCGAGAAGCTCGGCCCGCGCGCCCTGGGGGCCCGCCACGACCAGCCGTTCCTGGGTCGCGAGTTCGGCGCCACCGCCGACTACTCGCCGGAGATCGCCCGCGAGATCGACGAGGAGATCCGCCGCATCATCGAGGACGCGCACGAGAAGGCCCGCACGATCCTGCTCGAGCACATGGAGTCCCTGCACCGCCTCTCCAAGATCCTGCTCGACCGCGAGACGATCGACCGCGCCCAGTTCCTGAAGCTGCTGGACGGCGTCCCCGAGGACGAGGTCTGGGCCGCGGACGAGGCGACGGCCGAGCAGCCCGGCGCCGAGGGCGCGGGGGAGGGCCGGGCGACGGGCCGCCCGCGGATCCCCGGGTTCCCGCTGCCGGCGCCGCCGGACGCGCCCCCCGCCGGGGCCTAGCGGCCCCACCGCAGCGCGGTCGCGCATCCTCCGGTAGGCTTCGCCGTCGTCGGGGCGTCCCCGCTCCGCGCTGCCGTCTGAATCACCGGCAGCGACCCACAGCCAAGGATCGAATCGATGGCCAAGGCCGGAATCCGCATCGCAGTCACGATGGCCTGCACGGACTGCAAGGAGCGGAACTACGAGACCAACAAGTCGAAGCGGAACACCCCCGACCGCATCGAGCTGAAGAAGTTCTGCCCGCGCTGCGGCAAGCAGACGCTGCACCGGGAGACCCGCTAGACCCGTGGCCGACGAGCCGGACAACGCGCCGCGCAAGGAGTCGCGGCAGGAGCGCAAGGAGCGCCGCGCCCGCGAGCGCGCGCAGCGCGCGCGCCCGACCAAGAGCCAGTCCGGCGCCCCGTCGGACCGCTCGGGCCTGACCGGCTTCATCCGCGAGTGCTGGGCCGAGCTCAAGCGCGTGCAGTGGCCCGATCGGCCGCAGCTCGTGCAGGCCACGGCCGTCGTCATCATCACCTGCTTCGTCGTCGGGCTCTACCTGTACGGGCTCGACACCGTGTTCTCCCGCGTCGCCGGCTGGCTGATCAACCAGCAGGCCGGATAAGGAGCGAGGTAACCCCGCATGTTCCGCTGGTACGCCATCCACACCTACTCGGGCCACGAGGACAAGGTCCGCCGCAACCTGGAGCAGCGCCGCCGCACCCAGACGGGCGGCGACCAGGTGCGCCGCATCGTGGTCCCGACCGAGCAGACCGTCGAGACCCGCGACGGCAAGAAGGTCGAGAAGGAGACGCGCGTCATGCCGGGCTACGTGCTCGTGCAGATGGACGCGACGCCCGAGGCGATCAGCCTCGTGCGCAACACCCCGGGCGTGACCGGCTTCGTCGGCGCGCAGGGCAAGCGCGAGGAGATGACCCTCGTGCCGCTCAGCCAGCCCGAGGTCGACAAGCTGCTCAAGGTCGAGGCCGCCGAGGCCAAGCCGAAGCAGGTCGCCGAGTTCCAGCTCGGGCAGATGGTCAAGGTCACGTCGGGCCCGCTCGCGGACTTCGACGGCGAGATCATCGAGATCAACACGGAGTCGGGCAAGCTCAAGGTGCACGTCTCGATCTTCGAGCGCCAGGTGCCGGTCGAGCTCGGCTTCGGCGATGTGAAGCGCCTGGACTGATCCTGTCCTAGGATGCGCCCCGTCCGCGAGCGCGCGGGCGGTCTACGTGGGAGCCGGGCGACCCCCGGCGCTTGCACCACAGGAAGGAAGCGATGGCCGGCAAGGTCGTCACCATCATCAAGCTGCAGATCCCCGCCGGCCAGGCGAATCCCGCGCCGCCCGTCGGCCCGGCCCTCGGCCAGCACGGGGTCAACATCATGGACTTCTGCAAGGCGTTCAACGCCGACACGCAGAGCGAGCAGGCCGGCCGCATCATCCCGGTCGAGATCTCGGTCTACGAGGACCGCTCCTTCACGTTCATCACGAAGACGCCGCCGGCGGCCGTGCTGATCAAGGAGGCGCTGCGCCTGAAGAGCGGGTCGGCCGTGCCGCACCGCGACAAGGTCGGCACGCTGTCGAAGGACCAGCTGCGCTCCATCGCGGAGACGAAGCTGCCCGACCTGAACGCGAACGACATCGACGCCGCGATGCTGATCGTGGCGGGCACCGCCCGCTCGATGGGCGTGGAGGTGGAGCAGTGAGCGGCAAGCGCCTGACCTCGGCGCGCGGGATGGTCGACCGCGAGCGCCTGTACCTGCCGATGGAGGCCGTGCGCCTGCTCAAGGAGACGCCGGACGCCAAGTTCGACGAGACGGTCGAGGTGCACTTCCGCCTCGGCATCAACGTCCGCCACGCCGAGGAGCAGCTGCGCGGCACCGTGATGCTGCCGCACGGCACCGGCTCGAACGCCAAGGTGGCCGTCTTCGCCCAGGGCGAGAAGGCCGCCGAGGCCGAGGCCGCCGGCGCCGACGTGGTCGGCGGCGAGGACCTCGCCCAGCGCATCCTCGACGGCTTCGACGACTTCGACGTCACCGTGGCGACGCCCGACATGATGGTCACCGTCGGCAAGCTCGGCCGCGTCCTCGGCCCCTCCGGCAAGATGCCGAACCCGAAGACCGGCACCGTCACGATGGACATCAAGAAGGCCGTCGAGGACATCAAGAGCGGCAAGATCGAGTACCGCACCGACCGCACGGGCATCGTGCACGTGCCGCTCGGCAAGAAGTCGTTCGGCGCCGAGGCCCTCGGCGAGAACTACGCCACCGTGCTGGAGGAGATCCTCCGCGCCAAGCCGGCCTCCGCCAAGGGCCGCTACATCAAGTCCGTCGTGCTCAGCTCCACCATGGGGCCGGGCATCAAGATCGACCCGTCGCGCACGCGCGACGTGCTCGAGGAGGCGTCCGCCTAACGGCGATTCGTCTCCTCCATCACTCGCGTACCCGACGCCTCAGACCGCCGGCGCCGCCCCTCGGGGCGGGTAGGCCCGGCGCAGGCGGTGGACGCGGAGGGCAGGCCCACCGGCCCGCCGTCCCGTGCCCGCCGTCACCGGCGGGCACGCGACGGAAAGGAGGTGGTACTGCATGCTGAAGGAGCGAAAGGAGGAGGTCATCGTCGAGCTCGAGCGCGAGCTCAACGACGCGGCCTCCATGATCGTCACCGACTACCGCGGTCTCGGCGTGTCGCAGCTCGCCGCGATCCGCCGCGAGCTGCGCCCGCTGGGCGCGGAGCTGTACGTGACGAAGAACACGCTGACCCGGATCGCGGCGCAGCGTGCGGGCAAGGAGGGGCTCCTCGAGTTCCTGTCCGGCCCCACGGCGATCGCGTTCTGCAAGGACGACGCCTCCGCCGTCGCCAAGGCCCTGGCCAAGGCGGCGAAGGAGACCGACGTCCTGCAGATCAAGGGCGGCATCATCGACGGCGAGGTCTTCGACGCCCAGGGCGTCAAGACGCTGGCCTCGCTGCCGTCGCGCGAGCAGCTGCACGCGCAGCTCGTCGTCGCGCTCAACGGGCCGATCCAGGGCCTCGCGAGCGTCATGTCCCAGATCCCGCGCGGCCTCGTGGTCGCGCTGGACCAGATCGAGAAGCAGAAGGCCGCCGCCGCCTAGGCGGGGCCGACCAACCCACACGAACACAAGGAGTCAGAGGTCATGGCTATGACCACCGATCAGATGATCGAGGAGATCAAGGGCATGTCCGTCATGGACCTGTCGAACCTCGTCAAGGCGCTCGAGGAGGAGTTCGGCGTCTCGGCGGCGGCCGCGGTCGCGGTCGCGGCCCCGGCGGCGGGCGGCGGCGGCGACGCCGGCGGCGCGGCCGAGGAGAAGTCGTCCTTCGACGTCTTCCTCGCCGATGCCGGCTCGCAGAAGATCCCCGTGATCAAGGTGATCCGCTCGGCGACCGGCCTGGGCCTCAAGGAGGCCAAGGACATCGCCGACGGCGCCCCGTCCATGGTCAAGGAGGGCGTGCCCGCCGAGGACGCCCAGAAGATCAAGGCGGAGCTCGAGGAGGCCGGCGCGACCGTCGAGCTGCGCTAGCCGCACCTCGTCGCGGGCTCCGGCCCGCCGCGCCCATGCGAAGGGCCCCGGGGCGACCCGGGGCCCTTCGTCGTTCTCAGGGCCGTCCGGGGCCCGGCGGGTCGGCGCCGTCCACCGCGGCCGCCGACCGCGCGCGGGCTAGCCCGGCGGCTGCACGCGGCAGGCCACGGCGGCGCGCTCGGCGAGGTCGCGGTCGAGCGTGGCCAGGGGCGCGCCCGTCAGCCGCGCGAGGGCCACGTACTCGGCGGCCTCCGTGCGTGGGTGGTTGAGCAGGTCGGCCATCCGCCAGGCCTCCTCCCCGAGCTGGGGGTGGCCGAGCTCGGTGATCGGGGCGCGGTCCAGGGCCCGGCGCAGGCGGCGGGCCTCGGGGGCGGGGAGGACCCCGCGGCGGGCGAGGTCGTGCAGGAGCGAGCGGCACTCGGACCACAGAAGCGGCGGGGCGACGAGGTCGTCGTCGCCGGCGCCCGCCCAGGGCGTGCCGGCGGCGAGGATCGGCAGCACGACGGTGGGGTCGACGACCAGCATCAGGCCCCGATCCGCCGGCCGCCGCGCTGGCGGCGCAGCTCCGCGACCCAGTCGGGCTGGCGGGCGCCCCACGAGGTGCGGGCCCAGCCGGGCGGCAGGTCGAGGGCGGGGCGGGCCACCAGCGCGTCGAGCTCGTCGGGGTGCACGAGCAGGCGCCCGCCCGTGCGGTGCGCGGCCAGCCGGCCCTGGCGCACCCAGCGGCGCACCGTCTCCTGCCCGCGGCCCGTGCGGGCCGCCGCCTCCGCGATCGTGAGCACGCCCAGATGCTACACCTTTCTGGGGATATGACGCGATCGGCGTGGACGCCGGGGGCATACGGCGGTACCGTCTGCGCATCCGACGGCCCCGCCCCGGGAGGGGTGACGCACGGCCGCGGATCCTTGTGGTAGGGTGCGCGTTCGCTCGCCGACCTGCCCGCGCCGAGCGTCCGTCGTCATACCTTCGAGCCCCAAGGAGGGCCCGTGGCCTCTGCGAAGCCCCGCCCGAAGCGCCAGCGCCGCAACTTCTCCCATCTGGAGCAGACGCCGGCGGCGCGCATCCTCGACGTCCCGAACCTGATCGACATCCAGCGCGCGTCGTTCAAGCACTTCATGGAGAACGGCATCCGCGAGGTGATCGACGACATCTCGCCGATCGAGGACTACACCGGCACCCTCGCCGTCGAGTTCGGCGAGCACGTGTTCGAGCCGCCCGCGATCTCCGAGCGGGAGTGCCGCGAGACGGACAAGAGCTACGAGTCGGGCCTGTTCATGACGGTGGCGTTCGTGAACAAGGAGACGGGCGAGATCCGCGAGCAGCGGGTCTTCATGGGCAACTTCCCGCAGATGACGGATGCGGGCACCTTCATCATCAACGGCACCGAGCGCGTGGTCGTGACGCAGCTCGTCCGCTCGCCCGGCGCCTACATCATGGAGCCGAAGGACGCGACGAAGCAGGTCTTCACCGCGAACCTGATGCCGCAGCGCGGCTCCTGGCTCGAGCTCGAGATCGACAAGAAGGGCCAGGTCTTCGCGCGCATCGACCGCAAGCGCAAGCTGCCGGTGACGACGCTCCTGCGCGCCCTGCCCGAGTCCGACGCGATCACGGGCGAGGCCTTCGACACGCACTCCGACGAGGGCATCCGCAACCTGTTCCGCGACCCGGAGACGGGCGAGCCGAACCTGTTCATCGACTTCACGCTCGAGAAGGACCCGGCCAAGACGCACGAGCAGGCGCTGATCGAGGTCTTCAAGAAGCAGCGCCCGGGCGAGCCGCCGACGATCGAGAACTCGCGCAAGCTGTTCGACACGCTGTTCTTCGACCCGAAGCGCTACGACCTGACCCGCGTCGGCCGCTACAAGCTCAACTCGCGGCTCGGCCTCGAGGTCGACCCGGACGTCCGCGTCCTCACGCACCGCGACCTGATCGAGCTGGTCCGCCGCGTCGTCGTCCTGCCGGGCATGCTCGGCGTCAGCGACCCGGAGATCCGCGACTTCGCCGAGGCCTGCCGCGAGATCCAGCGCCCGGACGAGGTCGCCCGCCAGCTCGACGAGTACGAGCACTTCGGCAACCGCCGCCTGCGCACCGTCGGCGAGCTCGTGCAGGAGGCGTTCCGCGTCGGCCTGTACCGCATGGAGCGCGTCGTCAAGGAGCGCATGACGACCGAGGACGTCGACACGATCACGCCGCAGACGATCATCAACATCCGGCCCGTGGTCGCGGCGCTGAAGGAGTTCTTCGGCTCCTCCCAGCTGTCGCAGTTCATGGACCAGACGAACTCGCTGTCCGGCCTCACGCACCGCCGCCGCCTGTCGGCGCTCGGCGCCGGCGGCCTGACCCGCGAGCGCGCCCCGATCGAGGTGCGCGACGTGCACCCGACCCACTACGGCCGCATGTGCCCGATCGAGACGCCGGAGGGCCCGAACATCGGCCTGATCGGCTCGCTCTCGTCGTACGCGACCGTCTCGGAGTTCGGCTTCGTGCAGTCGCCGTACCGCGTGGTCAAGAACGGCGCCCCCACCAAGGAGGTCGTCTACCTCGACGCCTCCCAGGAGGAGCGGCACCTGATCGCCCAGTCGGACACCCCGCTGGACGCCAAGGGCAAGCTGGTCGGCCCCGTCACCGTGCGCCAGCACGGCGGCGAGCTCGGCATCGTCGAGCCCGACGAGGTGACCCTGATGGACGTCGCCCCCGAGCAGATCGTCTCGGTCGCGACGGCCCTGATCCCGTTCCTCGAGCACGACGACGCCAACCGCGCCCTGATGGGCTCGAACATGATGCGCCAGGCCGTGCCGCTGCTCGTGGCCGAGGCGCCCGTGGTCGGCACCGGCCTCGAGGCCCGCGCCGCGATCGACTCGGGCGACGTCGTGATCGCGCTGCGCGCGGGCACGGTCAGCGAGGTCGACGCCACGCAGATCACGGTCAAGGCCGCCGACGGCGAGGACCGCTACGAGCTGGTCAAGTTCATGCGCTCCAACCAGGGCACCCTGATCCACCAGAAGCCGATCGTCCTCGAGGGCCAGAAGGTCGCCGCGGGCGAGGTCATCGCCGACGGCTCCTCGTCCGACGAGGGCGAGCTCGCGCTCGGCAAGAACATGCTGGTCGCGTTCATGGCCTGGGAGGGCTACAACTTCGAGGACTCGATCATCCTCTCCGAGCGGATCGTCAAGGACGACGTCCTCTCGTCGGTCCACATCGACGAGTACGAGGTCGACGCCCGCTCCACGAAGCTCGGCGACGAGGAGATCACGCGCGACATCCCGAACCGCTCGGAGGAGTCGCTGCGCGACCTCGACGAGATCGGCATCGTGCGCATCGGCGCCGAGGTCGGCTCCGGCGACCTGCTCGTCGGCAAGGTCACGCCGAAGGGCGAGACCGAGCTGACCGCCGAGGAGAAGCTGATCCGCGCGATCTTCAAGGAGAAGGCGCGCGAGGTCCGCGACACCTCGCTGAAGGTGCCGCACGGCGACGGCGGCAAGGTCATCGACGTGAAGATGTTCGACCGCGAGGCGGGCGACGAGCTCAACGCCGGCGTCAACCAGCTGGTCCGCGTCTACGTGGCCAAGAAGCGCAAGATCGCCGAGGGCGACAAGCTCGCCGGCCGCCACGGCAACAAGGGCGTGATCTCGAAGATCGTGCCCGAGGAGGACATGCCGTTCCTCGAGGACGGCACGCCCGTCGACATGATCCTCAACCCGCTCGGCGTGCCGAGCCGCATGAACATCGGCCAGATCCTCGAGACGCACCTCGGGTTCGCGGCGCGCTACCGCTCCGACGGCGACCCGAACCCGCCCGAGTGGATCGCGACGCCCGTCTTCGACGGCGCGACCGTGGACGAGGTCGACGGCGAGCTGGTCGACTGGGTCGGCCGCTCCAAGGAGTCGCCGGTCACCCTCTCCGTCGACGACGAGAAGGGCCGCCGCGTGTCGGGCAAGGTCCAGCTCTACGACGGCAAGACGGGCGAGCCGTACGACCAGAAGGTCGTCGTCGGCTACATGTACACGCTCAAGCTCCTGCACCTCGTGGACGACAAGATCCACGCGCGCTCGACCGGCCCGTACTCGCTCGTCACCCAGCAGCCGCTGGGCGGCAAGGCGCAGTTCGGCGGCCAGCGCTTCGGCGAGATGGAGGTGTGGGCGCTCGAGGCGTACGGCGCCGCGCACACCCTGCAGGAGATGCTGACCATCAAGTCCGACGACACGGTCGGCCGCGTCAAGGCCTACGAGGCGATCGTCAAGGGCGAGAACATCCCCGAGCCGTCGGTGCCGGAGAGCTTCAAGGTGCTGCTCAAGGAGATGCAGTCCCTGGCGCTCGACGTGCGGCCGCTGCGCGACGACGGCCGCGAGGTGCAGATCTCGGAGGAGGACGACGAGCTGATCCGCGCCGCGGAGGAGCTCGGCGTCGACCTGTCGGCGGAGCGCAAGGGCGACGTCGACCTGGACGGCGACGGGGTCGACGACCTCGCGGAGGAGGACGCCGACCCGGTGGCCGCCGACGCGACGCTGGACTCGGTCGAGGACATCTCGGAGGGTGCGGACGGCACCGAAGACGACGACGCCCTCGCGCTTCCCGCGGGCGACGCTGACGGCGAGGAGGGGGACCTGTAGGCGCCCCGGGCGACGACAGGCATCCCACCCGCAAAGGAGACAGACCATGATCGACGTCAGCGACTTCGACTACATCAAGATCGGCCTCGCCTCGACGAAGGACATCCAGTCCTGGTCGAGCGGCGAGGTCACCAAGCCCGAGACGATCAACTACCGCACGCTCAAGCCGGAGAAGGACGGGCTCTTCTGCGAGCGCATCTTCGGCCCGACCCGCGACTGGGAGTGCTACTGCGGCAAGTACAAGCGCGTCCGCTACAAGGGCATCATCTGCGAGCGCTGCGGCGTCGAGGTGACGCGTCAGAAGGTGCGCCGCGAGCGCATGGGCCACATCGACCTGGCCGCGCCCGTCTCGCACATCTGGTTCTTCAAGGGCGTCCCGAGCCGCATCGGCTACCTGCTCGACATCGCGCCGAAGGACCTCGAGAAGGTCCTCTACTTCGCCGCGCACATCTGCACCCACGTCGACGAGGAGGCCCGCGCGGCCGACCTGTCGGAGCTGGAGCGCAAGATCGTCGGCGAGCGCGAGGAGCTCGAGGGCGAGCGCGAGGAGGAGGTCGGCCGCGTCGCCGAGCGCCTCCAGCGCCGCCGCCAGTACGTGGCGACCGGCTCCGAGGACGGCTTCGACGATGACGACGAGTACTGGGCCCGCATGCTCAACGCGTGGGCCGAGGAGCAGGGCTTCAGCCTGGCCGAGGACCGCGCGCTGGCCGGCGGCCTGCTCGCGCAGGTCGCGCTGCAGCTGACCGACACGACCAAGAAGGTCGTCACGGACACGATCCACCGGATCGCCGTCCGCGAGGACCGCGACCTCTCCGCCAAGGAGATCGAGGCCGTGGCCGCCGTGGCGGCGGACGCCCTCGACATCCTCAAGGAGGACGTCAAGCGGGTCCGCGACGGCAAGGGCGCCCAGAAGAGCGCCGGCCGCCGCGCGCTCGAGCAGTCGGCGCAGTTCCTGGCCGGCGACGACGCCGCCAAGGACGGCGAGGCGCTGGCCGAGCGGCTGACGGCCGGCGGCCGCACCCGCAAGGACCTCGACAAGGCGCGCGGGCTCGGCAACGGGCTGCTCGCCGACGTCATCCGCACCGCGCCGGACCGCCCCGCCCGGGGCTTCGACGTGGCCGCCCTGACCGGCGAGCTGTGCCTCAAGGCCGAGGGCGGCATGAGCCCGACGGACCGCGAGCGCGTCGACGAGTGGACGCTGAAGATCGTCGAGATGCTGAAGGACGCCGAGCAGCGCAAGAAGGACATGCACGAGCTGTTCGACGAGCGCCTCCAGATGCTGGACGACGCCTGGGCCGTGTTCCAGACGATCAAGCCGAAGGAGGTCATCGGCGACGAGAAGGTGGCGCGCGAGCTCAAGGACCGCTTCGCCTCCTCGTGGGGCTTCGGCGAGTACATCGGCCTCGGCATGGGCGCCGAGGCGGTCCGCGACCTGCTCGCCCGCGAGGACATCCCGGCCCTGGTCGAGGACCTCAAGGAGCAGATCGCGACCGGCAAGGGCCAGAAGCAGCAGCGCGCGATCAAGCGCCTGAAGGTCGTGTCCGCGTTCCACAAGAGCGAGCAGCGGCCCGACTCGATGATCCTCGAGGTGATCCCCGTGATCCCGCCGGAGCTGCGCCCGATGGTGCAGCTCGACGGCGGCCGCTTCGCCACCAGCGACCTGAACGACCTCTACCGCCGCGTCATCAACCGCAACAACCGCCTCAAGCGGCTGCTCGACCTCGGCGCGCCGGAGATCATCGTCAACAACGAGAAGCGCATGCTGCAGGAGGCCGTCGACGCCCTGTTCGACAACGGCCGCCGCGGCCGCGCGGTGACCGGCCCGGGCAACCGCCCGCTGAAGTCCCTGTCCGACATGCTCAAGGGCAAGCAGGGCCGCTTCCGCCAGAACCTGCTCGGCAAGCGCGTCGACTACTCGGGCCGCTCCGTGATCGTGGCCGGCCCGCAGCTGAAGCTGCAGCAGTGCGGCCTGCCGAAGCTGATGGCGCTCGAGCTGTTCAAGCCGTTCATCATGAGCCGGCTCGTCGAGCGCAAGGCCGTCCCGAACATCAAGGCCGCCAAGCGCATGGTGGAGACCATGGAGGGCGACGTCTGGGACGTGCTCGAGGAGGTCATCACCGAGCACCCGGTGCTGCTCAACCGCGCCCCGACCCTGCACCGCCTGGGCATCCAGGCGTTCGAGCCGGTGCTCGTCGACGGCAAGGCGATCCAGGTGCACCCGCTGGTCTGCCACGCGTTCAACGCGGACTTCGACGGCGACCAGATGGCCGTCCACGTGCCGCTGTCCGTCGAGGCCCAGGCCGAGGCGCGCCTGCTGATGCTGTCGGCCCACAACATCCTCTCGCCGGCCAACGGGCGCCCGCTCGCCACGCCGTCGCAGGACATGGTCATCGGGCTCTACTACCTGACCTACTCGCACGCCGACACCGACGCCCTGCAGGCGCGGCTCGACGCGGGCGAGAGCGGCCGGGACATCGGCTCGCACGGGAGCTTCGGCGGCGCGGACGAGGTGCAGATCGCCCTCGACCACAAGCGCGTGCCGCTGCAGGGCCCGATCGTGCTGCGCAACCCCGACGGCACCCGCACGGTGACCACCCCGGGCCGCGCGATCCTCAACCACGAGCTGCGGATCGCGCTCGAGCAGCAGCTCGGCCGCGACCTCGAGGAGGACGACGTCGAGGAGGTGCGCTCGGCGCTGACGAAGCGCGAGATCACCGACTTCGTGACCGCCCTCGTCGACCGCCACGGCCCGTCCGAGGTGGCGATGGTCCTCGACGTGATCAAGGACCTGGGCTTCCGCTACGCGACCCAGTCGGGCGTGACGATCTCGAAGAACGACATCGTGACGCCGCCCGAGAAGGCCGCGATCCTCGCCGAGTACGAGCAGAAGGTCGAGGGCGCCCACGAGCAGTACATGGACGGCCTGATCACCGACCAGGAGCGCCACCGCAAGGTGGTGCAGCTGTGGAACGAGGCGACCGACGCCGTCGGCGAGAAGGTGAAGGACGCCTTCTGGGAGATGAACCCCGTCTACATGATGGCCAACTCCGGCGCCCGCGGCTCGTTCAAGCAGATCCGCCAGCTGGCCGGCATGCGCGGCCTGATGGCCAACCCGAAGGGCGAGATCATCGAGCGCCCGATCAAGGCCAACTTCATGGAGGGCCTCGACGTCCTCGAGTACTTCATCTCCACGCACGGCGCCCGCAAGGGCCTCGCCGACACCGCGCTGCGCACGGCCGACTCCGGCTACCTGACGCGGCGCCTCGTCGACGTCTCCCAGGACGTGATCGTGCGCGAGGAGGACTGCGGCACCGAGCGCTTCGTCGAGGTGCCCGCGTTCATGGACCGCCGCCCGACCTACGAGGTCCGCGGCGGGGCCGTCGTGCGCCGCTCGCCGGTGCTCGACACGCGGCCGTCCGACCAGCTCGCCGGCCGCGTGCTGGCGCAGGACGTGGCGATCGGCGGCGGCGACACGCTGCCCGCCGGCACCCCGATCAGCCGCTCGTTCGCGACCGAGCTGTACGAGGAGAAGGCCCGCCACGTCGAGGGCGTGCTCGCCAAGGTCGACGGCGAGATCGAGAAGGCCGGCAAGGAGCCCGACCCCGTGGCCCTCGCCAAGGCGGTCGGCCTGGCCGACCTCGCCGAGGTCTTCAAGCGCGAGGCCAAGGGCGAGGACCCGTACTTCACGCTCGAGGCCGTCGACGACATGAAGAACCCCGAGAAGTTCGCGCGGCGCCTCGAGGAGGAGGGCTACCCCTCCAAGCCCCACGAGGACCGCACGGCCGACGAGGTCCGCGTCCTGCAGCTGCGGACGCTGGTCTGGGCGATGAACGAGATGGTCGACGCGGAGTGCACCGTGCCGGTCCGCTCGGTCCTCACCTGCGAGGCCGAGGTCGGGGTCTGCGGCGCCTGCTACGGCGTCATGCCGGCGACGGGCTCGCGCTCGGAGGTCGGCGACGCGGTCGGCATCATCGCCGCCCAGTCGATCGGCGAGCCGGGCACGCAGCTGACCATGCGCACGTTCCACACCGGCGGCGTCGCCGGCGCGGACATCACGCACGGCCTGCCGCGCGTCGTCGAGCTGTTCGAGGCCCGCACCCCGAAGATGCCGGGCGCCGTCGCGCACGTCGACGGCCGCGTCATCCGCCGGGCCAAGACGACCGGCCAGTTCGTCTTCGTCCTCCCGCGCCGCGACGACATCGCGGTGCAGGAGATCAAGGGCGAGGGCATGGTCCTCTTCTACAAGGGCGAGCGCATGACGCGCACCCTGCACGAGTGGATCACGAAGGGCATCCCGTACTCCCGCACCGCCGAGGAGATCGTCGAGGACGGCCAGATCGTGGTCCGCGGCCAGCAGATCGTCAACGGCGTCCTCTCGCCGCCCGACCTGATGGCCTCCGGCCTCGACCGGGCGACGCGCTACCTGACCGAGGAGGTCCAGCGCGTCTACCGCGACCAGGGCGTGGAGATCAACGACAAGCACGTCGAGGTGATCGCCCGCCAGATGACGCGGCGCGTGCTCGTCGACCACCCCGGCGACACGGACTACCTGCCCGGCCAGCTGGTCGAGGTGTCGGAGTTCGTGATGCACCGCGAGGCCCTCGAGAAGAAGAAGGCCAAGGTCAAGAAGACGGAGGTGCCGACCGGCGAGCAGCAGGTCCTCGGCATCACCAAGGCCTCGCTGGCCACCGAGAGCTTCCTGTCGGCGGCCTCCTTCCAGGAGACCACCAAGGTGCTCACGGACGCCTCCATCGAGGGCAAGACCGACCACCTGACCGGCCTCAAGGAGAACGTGATCATCGGCAAGCTGATCCCGGCCTCCACCGGTCTGCGCGAGTACCGCGCGATCGAGATCGAGCCCCGCGAGCCCTGGACGCCGGAGATCATCGGCGCCGTGGCCGGCGGCGGCGAGCTCGGCATCGCCGGCGAGGAGATCGAGCCGATGATCGGCCTCGAGGACCGCCTCGCCGACGAGGGCCTCAGCGGCGACTGAGCGTGACGCGGGCCCCCGTCCCCGCCCGGGGACGGGGGCCGTGCGTCGTCACAGCCGCGCGAGCAGCTCCTCGACCGGCACCCGGTCGGCCGCGCTCGTCGCGCGGTGGAGCAGGCGCACGTCGCCGTCGGGGCCGAGCAGGACGTCCGCGCCGAGCTGGAAGCCGTCGTCGCCGCGCGCCTTCCAGGCGGGCCTGAGCCGCGCCGCCTCCCTGATGCCGTCGCGCCACGAGGCGGGGTCGAGCAGGAGCGCACGGGCCGAGCCGCGCCCGACCCCGAGCGCGCGGTAGAGGTCGCGGTCGGCATCGCCCGCGACCAGGACGTCGCGGGCCCCGTGGCCGCGGCGCCAGGCCTCGGCGCGCGCGGCGGGGATGGGCATCACGACGAGGAGATCGCCGCCGCGCGCCCTGATCGCCTCCCGGGCCTCCACGACACGGCGGAGGTGCCGTTGGCAGACCGGTCAGCCGGGGTGGCGCGTGAGGTAGACGACCCAGGGCCGCCCGAGCAGGTCGTCGCGCTCGAGGACGCCGCCGCCGGCGAGGGGGAGGGGCAGGTCGGGGAACTCCACCGCCGGATCATCGCACGCCCTTGCACGGCCGCCCGGCGCGCTCCACAATCGCCCGGTCCCCGAGGGAGGAGGCAGACCATGACCCGCACCGTCCCGCGCCGCGCGATCGCGGCGCTCGTCGTCCTGGGGGTGGCCGTCGGCGCCGCCCTGCCCGCGCTCGGCACCGCCGCCGAGGAGCGCGTGCGCGCCACCATCGGCACCGCCCAGCTCAAGGACGGCGCCGTCACCAACGCCAAGGTCAAGGCGGGGTCCCTGCGCTACACGGCCTTCGCCAAGCGCCAGGTCGCGCCCTGGGGCCTCAAGGGCATCCCCGCCGGCGGCGTCCTGACGGGCAGCTACCCGGCGCCTGGGCTTGCGCCCGGGAGCGTGCGGTCGGCCCAGATCGCCGCGGGGGCGGTCGGCCGCAGCGAGATCGCCGCAGGCGCCGTCGGCTCGGAGGAGCTCGCGCAGGGCGCCGTGCGGGCGATCGACATCGCCAACGGCTCGATCGGCGCCAGCAAGATCGCCCCGAACGCGATCGGCAAGGGCCAGATCGCGCCGGGCGGGGTGGGGGCGAGCGAGATCGCCCGCGGCGCCGTCGGGCCGTCGGAGCTGGCGCAGCTGCCCGGCGCCCGCGTCTACCTCGCGGAGGGCACGCGCGTCGACCTGGCC
>CAIQOY010000161.1 GCA_903873565.1 uncultured Actinomycetes bacterium | reverse complement strand
GGCCAGCGGGCGCCCGTCGCGCTGACGGCGAGCAGGCGCGCGGCCTGGGCCTGGGCCGCGGCGAGGCGGGCCTGCCGGCCGCGCAGCCGGCCCTCGCGCAGGAGGCGCTCGCAGCCGAGGATCAGCAGCACGCCGAAGGAGGTGCGCCGCCGGCCGCGCTCGATCACCGCCGAGGGCGCCGACCAGTAGATCTGCTGCTGGAGCGGCGTCAGGTGGCTGGACGGCATGGCTGAAGCGTAACGACCTCCGCTCCCCGTTTCGCGTCGGAGACGCCGCCGGACCGCCGCCTAGGCTTCGTCCCGTGCACGCCCTGCGCTGGCCCGTCGTCCTGTTCGACCTCGACGGCACCGTCCTCGACACCGTCGAGCTGATCCGCGCGTCGCACGCGCACGCCGTCCGCGAGGTGCTGGGGGTCGAGCTGCCCGACGAGGAGCTGATGGCGGGGATCGGCACGCCCCTGCGCGAGCAGATGGAGGTCTTCTCCGCCGAGCGCGCCGACGAGCTGTTCCACGTCTACCGCGCCTGGAACCACGCCAACACGGCGCGCCTGATCGAGCGCTACCCGGGCGTCGACGAGGTGCTGCTCGAGCTCGAGGCGGAGGGCGCCCGGCTCGGCATCGTGACCTCGAAGATGCTGGACGCGGTCGAGCTGGCGTTCGCGGCGCTGCCGCCGCCGATCGTCTGGGACGTGGTGATCACCACGGAGGACACCCCGCTGCACAAGCCGCATCCGGCGCCGCTGATCGCCGCGCTGGAGCGGCTGGAGGGCACCCCGGCCGAGTCCGTCTACGTCGGCGATTCGCCCTTCGACCTGCAGGCGGCCCGGGCCGCCGGGATGGCCGGGATCGGCGTCACCTGGGGCGCCTTCGGGCGCGCGGCGCTCGAGGCGGAGGAGCCGCTCGTCGTGGTCGACACCCCGGCCGAGCTCCTGGAGGCGCTGGCCGGATGAGCGCGAAGCGCGTCGCCGAGCTGACCGCGCAGCTCAGGGCCTGGGACCGCGCGTACTACCTGGCCGACCAGCCGGTGGTGGACGACGCCACCTACGACGCCGCGCTGCGCGAGCTGCGCGACCTCGAGGCGGCCGACCCGTCGCTCGTGCGCCCCGACTCGCCGACGCAGCGGATCGGGGGCGGCGTCGCGTCGGGCTTCGACGAGGTGCGCCACCTGCTGCCGATGCTGTCCCTCGCCAACGCCCGCGACGACGACGAACTCGTGGCCTGGGACCAGCGCCTGCAGAAGCTGCTGGCCGAGGCGGGCTTCGACGGCGAGCCCGACTTCGTGGTCGAGCCCAAGATCGACGGGCTCGCGCTGTCCCTCGTCTACCGCGACGGCCTCCTGGAGCGCGCCGTCACGCGCGGCGACGGCGAGACCGGCGAGGACGTCACCGCCAACGTGCGCACGATCCGGGCGGTGCCGCTGTCGATCGACGACCCGGCGCCGCCGCCGCTGATCGAGGTGCGCGGCGAGGTGTACCTGCCGATCGAGGCCTTCCGGCGGCTCAACGAGGAGCGCCTCGACCAGGGCCTGCCCGTCTACATGAACCCGCGCAACACCGCCGCGGGGTCGCTGCGCCAGCAGGACCCCGCCGTCACGGCCGAGCGGCCGCTGTCCTTCTGGGCCTACGCGCTCGGCGTGCACGAGGGGATCGCCTTCGAGTCGCACCACGCGGCGCTGCGCTGGCTCGGCGAGCGCGGGTTCCCCGTCAACCCGCGCATCGCGGTGATGCGCGGCATCGAGGCGGTGCGGGAGGCCTGCCACGCGATCGAGCGCGACCGCGAGGCCCTCGGCTACGACATCGACGGCGCCGTGGTCAAGGTCGACGCGCTCGCGCAGCAGGCGGCCCTCGGCGCCGTCGGCCGCGACCCGCGCTGGGCGATCGCCTACAAGTTCGCGCCCACGACCCGCACGACGAAGCTGCTCGCGATCGAGATCAACGTCGGGCGCACGGGCGCCCTCAACCCCTTCGCGGAGCTCGAGCCGGTCGAGGTCGGGGGCGTGGTGGTGCGGCACGCGACGCTGCACAACGAGGAGGACATCAACCGCAAGGACATCCGCGTCGGCGACACGGTGATCGTGCAGCGGGCCGGCGACGTGATCCCGCAGGTGATCGGGCCCGTGCTCGAGGACCGCACGGGGAAGGAGCGGCCCTTCACCATGCCCGCCGAGTGCCCGGCCTGCGGCGAGCCCGTCGTCAAGAACGAGGAGGACGCCAAGCACTTTTGCGTCAACGCGGCCTGCCCGAGCCGCGACGTCGAGGGCCTGCGCCACTTCGTCTCGCGCAGCGCGATGGACATCGAGGGCGTGGGGGAGAAGCTCGCCGAGCGCCTCTACGAGCTCGGGCTCGTGCGGCGCCCGAGCGACCTGTACCGGCTCACCCCCGACGACCTGCTGCCGCTCGAGGGCTTCCAGGAGACGTCGGCCCGCAACGTGGTCGAGGCCATCCGGCGCTCACGGGAGCGGCCCTTCGGCAACGTGCTGTTCGGGCTCGGCATCCCGCACGTCGGGCTGGTCACGGCGCAGGCGATCGCCCGCGCCTTCGGCTCGATGGAGGCGCTGGTCGCCGCCGGCGCCGACGAGATCGCCGAGGTCGAGGGCGTCGGCCCCGTCATCGCCGAGGCGGTGGCCGCGTGGTGCGCCGACCCCGAGCGCCAGGCCGAGATCGCGGCCCTGCGGGAGGCCGGCGTGCAGCTCGAGCTCGCCGCCGACGAGCGGCCGCTGGAGGACGGCCCCCTCACGGGCATGGCGATCGTCGTCACGGGCACCCTCGAGGGCTTCACCCGCGACGAGGCCAAGGCCGCGATCGAGCGGCTCGGCGGCAAGAGCACCGACTCCGTCTCCAAGAAGACGGCCTACGTGGTGGTCGGGGCCAACCCCGGCTCAAAGGTGCAGAAGGCCGAGCAGGCCGGCGTGCCGATCCTCGACGAGGCGGGCTTCCGCGACCTGCTCGAGGGCCGTCTGGCCTAGCACTCGGCGCTGCGGCGCGCGAGCAGCTGGGCGATCGCGTCCTGCAGGGCGTGCGCGGCGGCCCGGTCGACCCAGGTGCGCTGCACGAGCACGCTGAAGGCGCATTCGCCTGCGTAGCCGGACAGGGACGAGGCGTCGTTGAGGCTGCCGGTCTTGGCGCGCACGAAGCCGGCCGCCGGGCCGCGCACCATGCGCCCGGCGAGGGTGCCGTTGACGCCCGCGGTGGCCAGCGCGGAGCGCATCGCCGGGCCGAGCGCCGGATCGTCGTCGACGCGGGCGAGGAGGAGGCTGAGCGCGGCCGCCGTCAGGCGGTTGTCGTACGACAGGCCCGAGCCGTCGACGAGGGCGAGGCCGCGGTCGGGCACCCCGAGCTCGGCGAGGACCCCGCGCTCCGTCTCGACGCCGGCGGCGGTGGTGCCGCGGCCCGTCGCCTCCGCCGCGGCGGCCTTGAGCAGCATCTCCGCGACGAAGTTGTCCGAGTCGCGGCCGGCGAGCTCGGCGAGGATCCCGACGGGCGCCGACTCGACGCGGGCCAGCTCGACCGGGTCCGGGGGCGGGGCGGGGGCGATGCGGGCCGGGCCGATCCGCACCCCGGCCCGCACGAGCGCGCGGCGCACGGCGCGCGCGGCCCGCAGCGCGGGGCCGCTCGCGGCGCGGTCGACCGTGAGCGCGGAGATCGGCGGCGACTGGGCCGGGATGAACTCGGGCTTCCAGCCGGGGGCGCCGGGCACGTCGTCGAAGCGCGAGGCGTCGGCGTTGATGCGGCCGGTGACGCGGGTCACCCCGGCCGCCGCCAGGTCCGCGGCGAGGCGGTTGGCGGTGGGCGCGTAGATGCCCCAGTAGGCGTCGGCGAAGGCGCTGGTCGAGAAGGTCGGGTCGCCGCCGCCGACGAGCCACACGTCGCCGCTGACGACGCCATCCACGGGCTCGGCCGCGGCGACCAGGGTCGTCGCGAGGCGCGCGTCGGGACCGAGCACGTCGAGGGCGGTCGCGATCGTGACGAGCTTCTGGTTCGAGGCGGGCAGCCGCGGGACCTCGGCGCGCACGCCCACGATCACGTCGCCGTCGCCGTCGCGGACGACCACCGAGGCCGCGTCGCCGACGGGGCTCTTCGCCACGATCCCGCGCACCGCGTCGGGGAGGGGCCGGGCGGCCTGCGCAGCCGGCGCCAGGGCGGCCAGGGCGAGCAGGGACGCAAGGAGGGGGAGGGGTCGTCGCATGGCGTCCACGGGGCCCCGCGGGCCCGACTCACCCTACCTCAGGGGCCCGGCGGCAGCAGGAACCCGTCGGGTCCGAGGCGGGCCCCCAGCGCGGCCTCGACCCGCCCGCCCGCGAGCGCCGGCCCCTCGACCGCGAGCCGGCCGCCGACGACCGCCGCCCGGTGGTCGGGGAGGGGCAGCCCGAGCGCGTCGAAGCGGTAGCGGTGCGGTCGGTTGAGGAGCAGCGGCGCGGCCGACCGGTCGTCGGCCGCGCCGTGCAGGACGGTCGTGCCGCCGACGTGCAGGTCGGTGCAGAGGTCGCGGGGGATCATGCCGTCGGGGACGATCAGGCAGCGGGCCGGGCGCATGCCGCGCCCGCGGCCGAGCCGCCGGGTCAGCTCCAGCAGGCGCGAGGAGCGGTCCGCGTCGCCGCGCTGGATGCGCAGGCTGCGGGCCCGTGCCCGGCGGCCGGGCTCCGCGAGCTCGGCGGTGAGCCCCTCGACGGCCGCCCGGGTCGCGACGACCACGTCGGGGCCGAGCTCCTCGGCGTCGCCGATGCGCCCGAGGGCGACGGCGGTGCCCGTCTCGAGCGCGGCGAGGGCGAGGGCCACGAGCCAGGGGCGGTCGAGCGGCACCGCGATCAGGAGCGTGGCGTCCGGGCGCAGGAGGTCGCCGACCTCACGCAGGCTGCGCACGCCCGCCGCGAGCTCGGCCCGGCTGAGGACGGAGCCGCCGGCGGTCGCGAGCGCCGGGGCGCCGGGCGCGGGCTCCGCCGGCTCCGGTCCCTCGTGGGCGGCGTGGAGGACGCCGTGGGCGGCGAGGCGCTCGAGGCTGACGCCGCGGTCGCGCGACGTCGGGACGGGCACCCGCACCTGGTCGATGCCGCCGAGCGCGGCGAGCTCCGCCGCGCGGGCGGGCTCACCGGCGAAGGCGGCGGCGAAGGGCCGCTCGGCGCGCCCGAGCCGGACCGCCAGCCCCGCGTCCAGCGCTGCCAGCGCCACCGCCAGCACCTCGCCCTCGCGCGCCTCCTCGAGGGCGAGCGCGTCGCCCGGGCGGCAGCCGGCCTCGAGCAGCCCGCCCGCGTACTCGGCGACGCGCGCGTCGAGAACGGGCATGGGCACGGTGCGCCAGGCCGCGCCGGTGCGCACGCGCAGGGCTGCGGGTCCGCGGGGTTCCACGGGCGCGAGCGTAGCGCCCGACGGGCCGGCCTAGACGGGGTTGTCGACCGCCAGGAAGGCGGTCTCGATCCCGAACCGCTCCGCGGCCCGCGCCGCGAGGGCCTGGACGCCGAGCGTCTCGGTCGCGTTGTGGCCGGCGGCGATGAAGTGGACGCCGAGCTCGCGGGCCAGGTACGGCGCGTCCTCGCTGGGCTCGCCGGTGACGAAGGCGTCGAGGCCCGCGTCCGCGGCCTGGCGGATGTCCCGCGCCGCGCCGCCGGAGACGATGCCGACCGTGCGGACGGGATGGTCGCCGCCGGGCAGGACGAGCGGCGTCGACCCGATCGCCGCGCCGAGGCGCTCCGCGAGGGCGTCAGGCGCCTCCGGATCGGGCAGGGCGCCCCGCACGCCGAGCATGACGCCGCGGTGGTCGCCGAAGGGGGCGCGGTCGGCGAGCCCGAGCAGGTCGGCGAGCCGCGCGTTGTTGCCGACCTCGGGGTGGGCGTCGAGCGGCAGGTGGTAGGCGATCAGGGACAGATCGGCGGCGAACAGCGCCTCGAGGCGACGGCGCTCGAGCGCGCCGATCGTCGGGTCGGCGCCCTCCCAGAACAGGCCGTGATGGACGAGCAGGGCCTGCGCGCCGTCCGCCGCGGCGCGCTCGATCACGTCGAGCGAGACGGAGACGGCGGTCGCGAGGCGCGTGACCTCGTCGGCGCCCGTGACCTGCAGCCCGTTCGGGCCGTAGTCCCGGAAGGACGGCGCGGCGAGCGCCTCGTCCATCCAGGCGACGAGGTCCGCGAGCCGCACGGGGCTCATCCCGGCTCCCCCGCCTCCAGGGGCAGGCCGTCGGAGCCGGCGGGGACCGCGATCGCCTCGACCTGGTCGGCCAGCTTCAGGCCGGCGGCGGAGATCTCGAGGACGTCGCCGTTCTGGCCGACGTGGACGTTCGCGGGGTCGACGCCGTTCTCGGCGGCGATCCGGGCCTGCGCCTCGAGCATGTAGCGCTCGCCGTGCACCGGGATCACGCTCGTGGGGCGCAGCATCCGCACCATCTCCGCGATCTCGTCGGCGCGCGCGTGGCCCGAGACGTGGATCGGGGCGTCATGGTGCGTGACCACGCGGGCGCCGCGCATCCGCAGCATCGCCTGCAGCTCCTCGACCGGGCCCTCGTTGCCGGGCACCGGGCGGGACGCGAAGACCACGGTGTCGCCGTTGCCCGGGTTGAGGTCCGGGTGCTCGCCGCGCGCGGCGCGCGACAGCACCGCGAACTCCTCGGCCTGCGAGCCCGTGCAGATCACCATCGCCTTCGGGTTGCCCTCGAGCTCGCGCTTGCCGAGCGTCGGCAGGTTGGGGGAGTGGATCTCCTTCAGGCGCTCGGCGATCTTGACGTTGCGCCGCATCGAGCGCCCGAGCAGCATCACCTGCCGGTGCGTGCGGTCGGCGGCGAGGATCGCGTGGTCGATGCGGTCGATCTGCGACGAGAAGCTGGTCAGGATGATCCGGCCGGGCGCCTCGTCGATCACGTCGTTGAGGGGCTCGATCGTGGTCGCCTCGGACGGCGTGCGGCCGGGCAGGTCGGCGTTCGTCGAGTCGCCGAGCATCGCGATCACGCCGGCGTCGCCGAGCGCGGTCAGGCGCGCGCGGTCGACCTGGCGGCGCTGGTCCTGGCCCGTCGCGTCGAGCTTGTAGTCGCCGGTCAGCATGATCGTCCCGATCGACGTCGTCAGGGCGATGCCGGACGCGTCGGGGATCGAGTGGGCCATGCGCACGAACTCGGCGCGGATCGGGCCGATGTCGACGGGGTCGCCCGGCATCACGCTCACGAGCGGCGGCACCGGCAGGTCGTGCTCGGACAGCTTCGCCTCGACCATCGCGGTCGTGAACGGCAGGGAGACGATGCGCCCGATCGGCGTGCCGGAGCGGATCAGGTGCGCGAGGGCCGCGCAGTGGTCGTCGTGGGCGTGCGTCAGCAGCACGGCGTCGACGGGGCGCCCGCGCATCACGCGCACGTCGGGCAGGTACGTCTCGACGCCGAGCCCGCGCTCGGAGCCGTGCGGGAAGCCGATGCCGCAGTCGATGACGATGCGCACGTCGTCGTGCTCGAGCACCATCATGTTGCGGCCGACCTCGCCGAGACCGCCTATCGGCGTGATGCGAATCGGGTTCGGCACCTGCGTACGGTATCGCGAGGCGGCCGGGGGCCGCGCCGGGCGACGGGTCCGGGACCGGCTTTCTGCCATACTCCCGACCGCCCGGGGTGTGGCGCAGCCTGGTAGCGCGCTCCGTTCGGGTCGGAGAGGTCCCCAGTTCGAATCTGGGCACCCCGATGGGCACACCGTCGACGGCGACCAGGGCCGTCCCGCCTCTAGGCTGGGGCCATGCCGTACGGCTGGCCCTTCCTCGTCCTGGTGCTGCTGCAGGCCCTCGCGGTCGCGGTGGTGCGCGATCCGGGGGAGCTGCCGCGGATCCGGCGCCATCCGGCGCTCGGCCTCCTGCCGCTCGCCCTGATCGGCGGCCTGGTCGTCGTGCTCGGCGCGTGGCCGCGCGGCGTGGAGCTGGCGACGGCCCTCGCCGCCGTCGCCGTCCCGCTCCTCGCGCTCGCCGCGGGCCTCCACGTCCGCCGCTGGGCCGTCCCCCTCGCGATCGCCGCGCCGCTCCTGTGGCTCGCCGCCTGGCGGCTGGCGCCCGGTCCGTGGCCCGACCTCGCCGCCGACCTCCTGATCGTGATGGCCGCGGCGATGCTCGGCCGCCTCACGGGCTGGGTCGCGCCGCGCTGGGCGCTCGCGATCGGCGTGCTGCTCGCGACCGGCGTCGACATCTGGCAGGTCGCGCAGATCCAGGTGCAGCCGGTGGCCGCCGCGCTCGGCGTGGCCGAGCCGCCGAGCGGGCTGCCGCCCCTGCAGGAGCTGCGTCTGGCCGGGGCGACGATGGGCTGGGGGGACGTCTACATCGCCGCGCTGGTCGGCGCGATCGCCGCCGCCTCGCGGCGGGCGTCGATCGCCGCGGCGGCCGGCTGCGCGGTCGGCGGACTGCTCCTCGGGCTGCTCTTCGCGTGGGTGCAGTTCGTGCCCGCCACGGTGGGCCCGGCGCTCGGGCTGCTCCTCGCCGGCGCCGTCGAGCACCGCGCCGTGCGGGCCTGGCTGCGTGCGGCGATCGATTCGCGCGGACGCCCTAGGATGCAGCCTGACAAGGAGGCCTGACCCGATGGCGATCACCCTGCCCAACCACGACGAGCATCTCCTGATCGGCGGCGCATGGACCGAGGCCACGGGCGGCGAGCGCTTCGACGTCACCGACCCCGCCTCCGGCGGCCGCGTCGGCTCCGTGCCCAACGGCACCCGCGAGGACGTCACGGCCGCGATCGACGCGGCGGCGGCGGCCCTGCCGGGCTGGCGCTCCAGCTCCGCGCTGAGCCGCGCCCGCATCCTCCGCAAGGCGGCGGACATCATGCGCGAGCGCGCCGGCGAGATCGCCGAGACGATGACGGCCGAGCAGGGCAAGGCCCTCCCCGAGGCCAAGGGCGAGGTCGAGTACGCGGCGTCCTTCTTCGAGTGGTTCGCTGGCGAGGCGGAGCGCATCTACGGCGAGATCGCGCCCCCGATGAACACCGACAACCGCGTGCTCGTGCTGCGCCAGCCGGTCGGCGTCGTGGCCGCCATCACCCCGTGGAACTTCCCCGCGGCGATGATGACCCGCAAGCTCGGCCCCGCGATGGCCGCGGGCTGCACGAGCGTCGTCAAGCCGGCCAGCGCGACCCCGCTGACCGCGGCGCTCGTCCTGCGCTGCATCGAGGACGCGGGCGCCCCGGCGGGTGTCGTCAACCTCGTCACCTCGCGCGACGCCGGGATGGTCGCCGACACGATCTTCAACGACCCGCGCGTCCGCAAGATCTCGTTCACCGGCTCCACGGAGATCGGCAAGGACCTGATCCGCGCCTCGGCCGAGCAGGTCAAGCGCCTCAGCCTCGAGCTGGGCGGGCACGCCCCGTACATCATCTTCGACGACGCCGACCTCGAGCCGGCCGTCGACGGGCTGATCGCCTCCAAGTACCGCAACGCGGGCCAGACCTGCGTCTGCGCGAACCGCGCGTTCGTGCAGCGGGGGATCTACGCCGACTTCCTCGCGCTCCTGAAGCAGAAGGTCGAGGCGATGACGGTCGGCCACGGCCTCGCCGAGGGCACCCAGATCGGCCCGCTGATCAACGACGCCGCGGTCGACAAGGCCGACGAGCACGTGCAGGACGCGGTCGCCAAGGGCGCCACGCTGGTCACGGGCGGCGTGCGCCTGACCGACGGCGAGTACGCGAACGGCTCGTTCTACGCGCCCACGATCATCGACGGCGTGACGCGGGAGATGGACATCTTCTACGAGGAGACGTTCGGCCCCGTCGCCGGCCTGACCGTGTTCGACACGGAGGACGAGGCGATCGACTACGCCAACGACTCCATCTACGGCCTCGCCTCGTACTTCCACACCCGCGACTACGCGCGCCTGATGCGCGTCGCCGAGCGGCTCGAGTACGGGATCGTCGGCGCCAACGCCGGCATCATCTCCGCGGCCAACGCGCCGTTCGGCGGGATGAAGCAGTCGGGCTACGGCCGCGAGGGCGGCAGCGTCGGCATCGACGAGTACCTGGACGTCAAGTACGTCCTGCTCGGCGCGGTCGGCACGGTCTAGGCCATGCGCGCCGTCCGCCAGCACGCCTACGGCGAGCCGCTCGCCGTCGAGGAGGTCCCCGATCCCGTCGCCGGCGACGGCGAGGAGCTGGTCGAGGTCGCCTACGGCGCCGTCAACCCGCTCGACGTCTGGATCGGCGCGGGCGCCGTGGCCGTCGCCGGCCCCCTGCCGCGCACGCCGGGCTGCGAGGGCGTCGGCCGCACGGCCGACGGCCGCCGCGTCGGCTTCCGCGGGGCGGGCCTGGGCCTCGTCCGCGACGGGGCGTGGGCGGAGCGCGTGGCGGTGCCCGCCGACGCGCTGGCGGCGATCCCCGACGGCTGCGACGACCGCGACGCGGCGGCGCTCGGCATCCCCGGCGTGACCGCGCTGGACTGCCTCGACCTCGCCGAGGTCGGTGACGGCTCGACCGTGCTGGTCCTCGGGGCGTCGGGCGGCGTGTCCACGATCGCCCTGCAGCTCGCGCGCACGCGCGGGGCGCGCGTGATCGCCCAGACCACCTCCCCGAACCGGGTCGGCCAGGTCTCGCGCTACGCCGACGACGTGGTGGTGGCCGAGGCGGACACGCTCGAGGAGGCCGTGCGCGAGGTCGCGCCCGATGGCGTCGACGCGATCCTCGACCCGCTGGCGGGCCCGTTCGCCGCGCCCTGCGTGCGGCTCCTGGCCGCCAAGGGCACGCTCGTCCTCTACGGCGCGAGCGCCGGCCCCGAGTTCGCCTTCGGGCCGCAGGAGATGTACCGCAAGAACGCCCGCGTGGTCGGCTACAGCGGGCTGCCGGTGGCCCCCGCGGCGACCGCCCGCTCGATGGAGGCGCTCTACGCCCTCGTCGCGGCCGGCACGCTCGAGGCCGTGATCGCCGACGAGCTCCCGCTCGAGGAGGCGAACGACGCCGTCGCCCGGATCCGCGAGAACCGCGCCGGCGGCAAGCTGCTGCTGCGGCCCTAGCCCTCGTCGGGCTGCGCGGCCGCCCGGCGGCGGCGGCCGACGAGCAGGGCGACGAGCCGCCAGCCGACGAGGCCCGCCCCGAGGAAGGCGAGCGCGACGACGATGAACGCGGTCTCGGGCAGCCGGCCCTCGAGCACCGTGCGGATCGCCATGCCGCCGGCCACCGTGCCGAGCCAGACCACGGCCCCGCGGCCGAGGCTGCGCGGGCTGCGGCGCAGGCCGACGACGAGGGCCGTCGCCGCGTAGCCGGCGAGGAAAGGCCAGGCCACGCCGAGCACCGCGAGGGCCGCGGTGTCGCCCTCGTGGCTCTCGCGCCCGAGCAGGGCGAACAGCAGGATCCAGACGACGTCCACGAGGAGCCAGCCCATACGATGATTCTCGCATGGCCGACTCGCTCGTCCCCGGGATCGTCCTCGCCGTCGGCGGCGGGCTCGCCGCCGTGCGCACGGGCACGGGGGAGGAGCGCGTGGCCAAGTTCGCGGGCCGGCTCGACCGGCGCCCGGTCGCGGGCGACCGCGTCGGCCTCCTGCTCGAGCCCGACGGCGGCGCGCGCATCGACGTGATCGAGGAGCGCGCCACCGAGCTGCGCCGCCAGCAGCGGATGCGCTCCGAGGGCGAGCGGGCGATGAAGGAGCAGGTGCTGGCCGCCAACGCCGAGTGCGTGCTGATCGTGGCCGCGATCGCCGACCCGCCGCTGCGCCGCGGCCTGATCGACCGCATCCTCGTGGCGGGCTGGCGCGGGGGGATGGTGCCGCTGCTCGCGATCACCAAGCGCGACCTCGCCGACCGCGCCGCCGAGCCGCCGGACCAGGTGCTCGCCGACTACGCGCTGATCGGGGTGGAGGGGGTCTGCGTCGACGTGCGCACCGCCGCCGGCGCGCAGGCCGTGCGCGCGCTGATCGCGGGGCGCACGGCGGCCGTCGTCGGGCACTCCGGCGTCGGCAAGTCGACGCTCGTCAACGCGCTGACCGGGGGCGGCCAGGCGACCGGCGCGGTGCACGACCTGTCGGGGCGGGGGCGCCACACCACGACCACGGCGACGTGGCTCGACACCCCCGACGGGGGCGCCCTGATCGACCTGCCCGGCATCCGCAGCTTCTCGCTGGCCGGCATCGAGCCGTCCGACCTGCGCCACGCCTTCGCGGACGTGGCCGAGGCCGCGGAGCGCTGCCGCTTCCGCGACTGCCGCCACGTCGGCGAGGCGGGCTGCGCCGTGGCCGAGGACGTCGACCCGGCGCGCCTGGCCAGCTACCGCAAGCTCCTCGCCGAGCTCGAGGAGGGCTGAGAGCGACGACGGCGCCCGGGCCGCGGGGGCCGGGGCGCCGTCGGGACGAGCGGTGGCGGAGCGGCCGCGCCTAGCGCTTGTGCAGCACCTTGCGGATCTTCTCGAGCTCCTTCGACTCCTGCGTCGCGCGCTCGAGGTCGCGCTCGAGCTCCGCGATGTGCGCCTGCAGGGCGTCGATCGCGGTCTTCGCCTCGCTGATCAGCCGCTCGGTCTGCTGGTTCGCCGACTTCGCCGCCGTGCGGGCGCTGGTGCGGGCGGTGCGGGCGGTGCGGCGGACGCCGCCGCCGTCGACCTGCTCGCGCGCCGTCCGGTAGTACTGCGTCATGACGGTGTTGGCGGAGCGGCCGGACTGCTTCGCGACCTTGGCGAACGCCTCGGTCTTCTTCATGCCCTGCTCCACCAGCGCGCGGACGTCCTCGTACGTCTGCCGGCCGATGTCGCCGTGGGCGGGCTTCTTGGTGGCGGCGCCGTTGGCCGACGCGCCGTTCGTGGAAGTGGCCATGCCCAAAGAATGTCATATGTCACAACGTCCCGTGGCAGTCAAATAGCACCAGTTCGTGAAAACCGAATGTGAAGACGGGTTTTCACGCACCTGATGTCACATTTTAGACTTCTGGGACCACGTCGCCCCGGGCCGCGCACGACGGCCGGATGTCCGTCAGAATGGGCCCATGCCGCGACCCTCCCGCATCCCCGCCCTGGCGCTGATCGCGCTCGCGATCCTCGCCGCCTCCGTCCTCGCCGCGTGCGGCGGCTCGAAGCTCGCCGACGACCCGCAGGCGGTCCTCGCCGAGGCGACGCTGCCGCCGCCCGGCCCGAACGCCTCGAAGCTCCTGGTGGAGTTCACGCCGGGCGATGCCGCGCCGCAGGAGGGCGACGCCGCGCAGGACGACCCGCTCGGCGGGCTGCTCGGCGGTCCGATCCAGATCGAGGCCACGACCGAGGGCGACGCGGCGACCGGCGTGACGGGCGACGCCAAGATCACGGCGGGCCCGGCCAACATCGCGCTGGCCTTCCGCGCCAACGGCGACAACACGTGGCTGCAGGTCGGCGACCAGTGGTACGAGCTCGGCCAGCCGCTCGGGATCGACTTCGCCGGCCTCGGGGGCGCGATCGGCCCGCTCGACGAGGTCGTGGTCGACCCGAAGGCGACGGCGGTCGAGGAGGTCGAGGGCGTCGAGTGCGACCGCATCGACGGCCGCTTCAACCCGGCCCCGGGCCTGACCGACCAGCTGCAGGGCGCCGGCGAGGGCCTCGGCCTGCCGCTCGACCTGCAGGGCCTCGCCGAGGCGCAGGCCGAGGTCTCGGTCTGGATCTCGCGCGAGGACGGCGTCGTGCGCCGCATCATGGTCAGCACGGACGGGGCGGCCGACCAGGCCGCGGGCGGCGACGTGAAGATCGACCTCACGGTCGTGCCGGCGGAGGCGGTCGAGGTGACCCCGCCGCAGGGCGCGCAGCCGATCACCGACCTCCTGGTCACGCTGCTGGGCGACCAGCTCGGCGACCTCGGGGACCTGGGCGGCCAGCTCGGCGATCTGGGCGACCTCGGTGGCCTGCTCGACGGGCTCGGGGGCGGCGCCACCGGCGAGAGCGCATGAGCGGCACGGTCGTCGCCTGCGTGCAGATGCACGCGGACCGGCCCCTCGCCGACAACCTGGAGGCGGCGGAGCGGCTCGTCGCCCGCGCGGCCGCGCGCGGCGCCGAGGTGATCTCGCTGCCCGAGCGCTGGAACGGCACGGGCCCGGACGACCTGATGATCGCGCAGGCCGAGGCGCTCGACGGCGAGACCGCGCAGGCGATGGCGGGCTGGGCCCGGCAGCACGGCGTCTGGCTCCACGGCGGCTCGATCGGCGAGGACACGGAGCCCGGGGTGCGCGCGTCCAACACGACGCTCGTCTTCGACCCGGCGGGCGAGCGGGTCGCCACGTACCGCAAGATCCACATGTTCGACATCGACGTCGAGGGCGCGGCCGCGCGGGAGTCGGCGGCCAACAAGCCGGGCGACCGGCTCGTCCTCGCCGAGATCGCCGGCTGGCCGATGGGCCTGACCATCTGCTACGACCTGCGCTTCCCCGAGCAGTACCGCGAGCTCGCGCTGGCCGGCGCCGAGGCCTTCATGGTGCCGGCGGGCTTCACGATGGCCACCGGGCGCGACCACTGGGAGGTGCTCCTGCGGGCGCGCGCGATCGAGAACGGCGCCTACGTGATCGCCGCCAACCAGCACGGCGTCTGGGACGGCAGCCCGCGCTACGCCCGCTCGATGATCATCGACCCGTGGGGGATCGTGATCGCCAACGCCGGCGACGGCGAGGGCATCTGCGTCGCGGAGATCGACCGGGAGCGCGTCGCCGACATGCGTCGGCGGATCCCGGTCCTGAGCGCGCGCCGGCCCGAGGCCTACGCGCTCGACCCCGACGGCCGCGCGCGGTAGGCCGGCGCCTCAGCGCTCGGGCTCGTCTGTGGGGGCGTGGTCGAGCCCGTGGTCCTCGAAGCGCCGCATGTACGGGACCATGTAGTCGATCACGGTGTCGACGATCAGCTCGCCCTTCGCGGCCGTGCCGCGCTTCGGGGCGCCCGACGCGCCGTAGGCGGTCAGCTCCTCGAACAGCCAGATCTCCTTCACGTACGGGTCGACCTGCGGCACCTGGCCCTGCGCGTGCTCCATCTGCATCAGATCGGGGAACAGCGCGAGCCCGAGCGACGTCTCGACCTCGCCGGCGTGGCCCCAGCCGCCCCAGACCTCGAAGGTGTCGGCGGGGAGGCGCTGGTTCGTGATCACCCACCAGTCGATCGTGGCGATGCTCATCTCGGGGTGCGCGATCTTCGCGTCGCGGGCCGCGACCTCGATCGAGGGGATGTTGCCGTCGTGCGCGTTGAGGAGCAGGACCCGCTCGATGCCCCAGTGGCGGAGCGACTCGATCACGTCGCGGACCACGCGGGTCTGCGTGTCGGCGCTGAGGCTGATGCACATCGGCTGGTGGCGGTAGTGGCCGCTCATGCCCAGGAAGTTGGCGGGCAGCACCATCGTGCGCTCGAGGCGCTCGGCGATCCGCACGGCCAGGGCGTGGGCCGAGAACCCGTCCGTGCCCATCGGCATGTGGTCCCCGTGGCTCTCGACCGCGCCGAGCGGGACGATCGCCGCCGTGAACCCCGCCGCGGTGAACTCCCGCGACGTCATCAGCTCCATCTGCACGGACTTCATCGGGCCGCTCCCTCCGGATTCGCCTCTCGCCGCGGACGCTAGCAGCGCGGCGCGGGCCGGGCCGGGCGCCTAGGCCGCGCCGTCGCCGAGCCCCCCGAAGGCGGTCAGGATCGCCCGGGCCATCTCGACGCCGAGCGCGTACTGCTCGACGCGCAGGTGCTCGTCGGGGGCGTGGATGCGGTCGTTCGGCAGCGCGCAGCCCGTCAGCACCGTGGGCACGCCCTTGCCGGCCAGCGCGGTGACGAGCGGGATGGCGCCGCCGGAGCGCGTCACGGCGCAGGGCATGCCGGTGGCCTCCTCGACGGCGGCCCGCGCGAGGCGCACGGCCGGCAGGTCGGGGTCGAAGGCGGCGCCGTCGGAGCGGCCGCGCAGCGCGAACGAGAGCTCGGCGCCGGCCGGGGCCCGCTCGTGCAGGATCTCCTGCACGGCCGCCCAGAAGGCGCTCGAGTCCTGGCCGCCGACGAGCCGGAACGAGATCGCGGCGGTCGCCTCGCAGGGCACGATCGTGCGGTTGGCGCCCGCGTCGCGGCAGGTGATCGCGTTGACGTCGAAGGTGGGCAGCGCGGTGGTGCGCAGGTAGTAGTCGGCGAGGGCCTCGGGGCCCTTCGGGGCGATGCCCGCGATCGCCAGCTCGCCGGCGGGGTCGGGCAGGGTCGCCCAGGTCTCGGCCTCGGCGGCCGCGGGCGGCTCGACGCCGGCCATCAGCGGCTCGGGCAGGCGCCCGTCGGGGCCGGGCTCGAGCTCGGCGATCAGCCGGCTGAGGACGTGGGCGGCGTTGAGGGCCGCGCCGCCGTAGAGGCCCGAGTGCGCGTCGCGCTCGCCGGTCCGCACCGTCACGGTGCCGGTGATCACCCCGCGCACGCCGATCTCGATCGCGGGGCGGCCCGGCTCGACGAAGCCCGCGTCGAAGACGACGGCGGCGTCGTACGCGCCGGCGGGCTGCGCGTCGATCCAGTCGATCACGGAGTGGCCGCCGATCTCCTCCTCGCCGTCGAGGACGACGGTCAGGTGCACGGGCAGGGCGCCGTCGGCCGCGAGGTCGGCGGCGCCGGCGAGCAGCGCGTGGAAGTTGCCCTTGTCGTCGGAGGCGCCGCGGGCGTAGACCGCGCCGTCGCGGATCGCCGGCTCGAAGGGCGGGCTCGTCCAGGCGTCGAGCGGGGCCACCGTCTGCACGTCGTAGTGCCCGTAGAGCAGGACGCGCGGCGCGGGCTCACGCGAGGCCGGGATCGCGCCCACCACGAGCGGGTTGGCGGCGGTCGGCAGCACCTCCGCGGTGCCGCCGGCGGCGCGGATCCGGTCGGCGACCCAGTCGGCCGCCCGGGCGATGTCGGCGGGGTCGCCGTCGCCGGAGGAGATCGACGGGATGCGCAGGTACGCGCACAGCTCCTCGATCAGCTCGTCGGTTGTGCGGGGCATGCGTGCCTCCCGGGTCCGGCGGCAGGCCGTAGGCTTCGGGCGCCGGTCGATGGAAGAGGACGACGATACCACGAGCCCGCCGCCCGCCGATATCGGGGGCCTCGACGCGGTCACGGCGGCCTTCGCCGCGGGCGACGACGTCCAGCGGATCGCCCCCCGGCTCGGGTCGACGGCGCCCGTGGCGGCGCGCTGCGCGGAGGCCGTCCTGCCGCTCGTGGTCGCCGCGCTGCACCACGCGCGCCTCGGCGCGGAGCGCCCCGCGCTGTCCGTCGTGGTCGCCGACGACGACCGGGCCCGCGAGCTGGCCGACGCCGTGCGCGCCTTCGCCCCGGCCGTGCCCGTCGCCTACCTGCCGCACCGCGGCGTCGACTGGGGCTCCGGGCTGGATCCCGCCCCGCACCTCGTCGGCGAGCGCGCGCACGCCCTCGGCGTCCTGGCCGAGGGCGGCATCGTCGCCGTGTCGGCCGACGCCCTCGTCGAGCGCCTGCCCGGCCGCGCCGGGCGGCCCCAGACCCTGCGCGTCGCGGCCGGCGACGCGATCGACCGCGATGCCCTCGTCGGGCGCCTCGTGCGGATGGGCTACGAGCGCGTGGAGGGCCAGGTCGACGAGCGCGGCCAGGTCGGGGTGCGCGGGGACGTCGTCGACGTGTTCCCGACCACGGGCCGCGAGCCGGTCCGCATCGAGCTGTTCGGCGACGAGGTCGAGCGCGTCTCCGCCTTCTCGACCCTGACGCAGCGCTCGCTCGGGCCGCTCGACGCGCTGGTCGCGCATCCGGCGCGCGACGGCGACGCGGGCGACGTGCCCGAGCGGCTCGGCGACGAGGGCCCGCACCTGCCCGAGGGGCTGGTGGCGCTCGCCCCGGAGCTGATCGGCGCCGGGGCGCTCGTGGTCTGGGACCCGCCCGGGGCGCTGGCCGCCGGCCGCGAGCGGATCGAGGAGATCGCCGGCGCGGCGCGCCGCGGGTACCTGACGCACGAGCAGCTCGCCGAGACGCTCGAGGGGGCGCACCGCCTGGAGACGCTGCCGGCCGGCCAGCCCGTGGCCTTCGAGGGGCACCCGCCGGCGCTGGCCGCGCGCGGCCTGTCCGAGGTCGAGAACGCGCTCACGGCGCTGGCCGCCCGCGACCTGCGCGTGCTGCTCACGTTCGGGCATCCGGGCGACGCCGCACGTGCCGCGCACCAGCTCAAGCGCCTCGACCACCGCTGGCTCGGGGCGGGGGAGGAGCTGCCCGACGAGGCCGGCGTCTACCTGGCCGTGGCGCCCCTGCGGCGCGGGCTGGTCGCGCCGGTCGGGCGGATCGCCGTCGTGCCGGGCGGCTCGCTCCTGCGCTCGCGCCGCTCCGCGCCCTCGCGCGGCGGCCGCGCCATCGCCTCGTTCGGCGATCTCCGTCCCGGCGACATCGTCGTCCACGAGGACCACGGGGTCGGCCGCTTCGAGCGCTTCGACACCCGCACGGTGGGCGGCGTCACGCGCGACTACATCGACCTCGCCTTCCGCGGGGAGGACCGCGTCTACCTGCCGCACGAGCAGATCTCCAAGCTGACCCGCTACGTGGGCGCGGACGGCCGCGAGCCGACGCTCTCGAAGCTCGGCGGCAAGTCCTGGCTGCAGCTGAAGGCGCGGGCCCGCAGCGCGGTGCGCGAGCTGGCCGGCGAGCTGCTCGCCCTCTACGCGCAGCGCCAGGCCGTGCCGGGCGTGGAGCACGCCGAGCCGGGCGAGCTCCTGCGGCAGGTCGAGGACGGCTTCCCGTACGCCGAGACCGACGACCAGGAGCGGGCGATCCAGGAGGTGATGGACGACCTCTCCCAGGACCGGCCGATGGACCGGCTGATCTGCGGCGACGTCGGCTTCGGCAAGACGGAGGTCGCCCTGCGCGCCGCCGTGCGCGTGATCGAGTCGGGCAAGCAGGTGCTGATGCTGGCCCCGACCACGATCCTCGCCCAGCAGCACGGCGCGACGTTCCGCAGCCGCCTGATGGACCTGCCGATCCGGATCGAGGTCATCTCGCGCCTGCGCAGCGCCAAGGACGCCAAGGCGGCCGTCGCCGCCTTCCGCGCGGGCGAGGTCGACCTCCTGCTCGGCACGCACCGCGTGCTCAGCCGCGACGTCGTCCCGGCCGACCTCGGCCTCGTCATCGTCGACGAGGAGCAGCGCTTCGGCGTGGCCCAGAAGGAGCTCCTGCGCCAGATGCGGACCGAGGTCGACGTGCTCGCGCTGTCGGCGACGCCGATCCCGCGCACCCTCCACATGTCGCTCGCCGGCCTGCGCGACATCTCCGTGATCGCGACGCCGCCGCGGGGGCGCCGCCCGATCCACACGCACGTGGGCGAGTACGACGACGAGCAGGTCGCGGGCGCCCTGCGCCGCGAGGTCGAGCGCGGGGGCCAGGCCTTCTACCTGCACAACCGCGTCGAGACGATCGACGAGGCGGCCGAGCGGCTGCGCCAGCTGTGCCCGGAGCTGCGCATCTGCGTCGGCCACGGCCAGATGACGGAGCGCCAGCTCGAGGACGTGATGGCCGGGTTCCTGCGCGGCGACCACGACGTGCTCGTGGCCACCACCATCATCGAGGCGGGCCTCGACATCCCGTCCGCCAACACGCTGATCGTCGAGCGCGCCGACCTGCTCGGGCTGTCCCAGCTGTACCAGATCCGCGGCCGCGTCGGCCGCTCCGACGTGACCGCGCACGCCTACCTGCTGTACCCCGACGCCGCGGAGCTCTCGGAGGAGGCGCGGGCGCGCCTCGCCGCCCTGGCCGACTACACGGAGCTCGGCTCGGGCTTCCGGGTCGCCATGCGCGACCTCGAGCTGCGCGGCGCCGGCAACCTGCTCGGCGACGAGCAGTCCGGGCACGTGGCCGCCGTCGGCTTCGAGCTCTACTGCGACCTGCTCGCCGAGGCCGTCTCCGAGCTGCAGGGCGTGGCGCCCGAGGCGGTGGCGCAGGGGCCGCGCCTCGACGTCGCGCTCGACGCCTACGTGCCCGCCGACTACGTCGGGCTGGAGGCGGTCAAGATGGACGTCCACCGCCGCATCGCGCTGGCCCAGGACGAGGGCCAGCTGCGCGACCTCGAGCTCGAGCTCGCCGACCGCTTCGGGCCGCTGCCCGAGGCCGTCGCCAACCTGATCGCGATCCAGGAGCTGCGGCTCGCCGCGCTGCCGCTCGGCGGGGTCGCCATCCAGGTCGGCAAAGACGGCGCGCGGATCACCGGCCTGCGCGTCTCCCGCGACGAGGTGCGGGCGCTGCGCGAGCGCCACGCGGACCTGCGCGCGAACGCCGCGAAGGACGAGATCGGCCTGCCCGTGCGGGAATCCGCGTCACCGCTCGAGACGGCCCGCGAATTGGCCGATGCTATGATCGGCCTGCGCTCGGCGGCGCCCTCCGGGCCCTGATCCCCACCGGTCGCAGCCGCCCGCCACGCACTCACCACCACCCCTCTGGAGCACCCATCCGCATGCGCCGCCTGACCCCGCTCGCCCTGCTCGCCCTCCTCGCCGCCTTCGCGGTCGCGGCCTGCGGCGGCTCCGACGGCGGGTCCGATGAGGGCGGCACGACCGCGGTCGAGAAGCCGACCGTCCCGGCCGGCGCCGTCGCCGTCGTGGGCACCGAGACGATCACGCAGGAGCAGTTCGACCAGCTCTACGCCTCCGCGGTCAAGCAGGGCGAGGCCAGCGGCCAGACCGCCCCGGAGGAGGGCTCCGAGGAGGAGAAGACGCTCAAGCAGCAGGTGCTGCAGAGCCTCGTCCAGAACGCGGAGATCAGCCAGGAGGCCGACGCGCGCGGCATCAAGGTCGACGACAAGCGCGTGCAGGACGACATCGAGGCTTTCAAGCTGCAGTGCTGCGAGGGCAAGGACAAGAAGTTCGAGACCTACCTCAAGGACCAGGGGCTCACGGTCGCGGCGCTCGAGGAGCAGTTCGCGCTGCGCCAGCAGGCGCAGGCCCTCTACGACGAGATCACGAAGGACGTCACGGTCACCGAGGACGAGGCCAAGAAGCAGTACGAGACCGACAAGGACGAGCGCTACACGACCGCCCGCTCGCGCAAGGTCGCGCACCTCCTCGTCGACGTGAAGCCCAAGGGCGAGTCGACGGACGCCGACTGCGTCCGCGCCGAGGAGATCCTCAAGGAGGTCAAGGCGAACCCGGGCGACTGGAAGAAGCTGGTCAAGAAGTACTCGGCCGATCCCGGCTCGAAGGACACCGGCGGCGAGTACGACATCACCGACGACGAGAACTGGGACGCCGACTTCCGCGAGGGCGCCTTCGGGCTCGCCGCGGAGGGCGACATCACCGATCCGCCGGTCAAGTCGCAGTTCGGCTGCCACATCATCAAGGCGCTCGGCCCGATCACCGAGGCCACGACCCAGCCGTTCGACGAGGTCAAGCAGCAGATCATCGACGAGCTGACGCAGACCAAGAAGAACGAGGTCGCCACGAAGTGGTTCGAGGGCGTGCAGAAGGACTTCGCCGCGAAGACCGCCTTCGCCGCGGGCTACGACCTGCCGCCCGTGCAGACCACCGAGACGACCACGGCCGAGACCACGGGGTAGCGTGACGGCGCGGCGCGTCGTCGCGCTGGGCCCCGGCGCGCCCGACGCGGCGCCGGCGCTCGCCCTCGAGGAGCTCGTCCGGGCCGGCGCGGCCGACCTGCGGGTCGCCGGCGCGCTCCTGGACCTCGTCGCGGCGCGCGGCGTCCGCCACGACCCCGACGCGGCGCTGATCGCCGCCGACGACCGCACCGCCTGGCTGCTGGTCCGCGACGACGCGGCGCTCGGGAGCCTCCCGGACCGCGACGCGCTCGCCGCGCGCGCCGCCGCGCAGTCCATGGCCGAGCTGTGGGCGATCACCGTGCGGCTGCGCGCCGACTGCCCCTGGGACCGCGAGCAGACCCCGGCCACGATCGTGCCGCACACGATCGAGGAGGCCTACGAGGTCGCCGATGCGGCGCTCGCGGGGCCGCCGGGGCCGAAGCTCGTCGACGAGCTCGGCGACCTGCTCTTCCAGTCCTTCATCCTCGCCCTGATGGCGCACGAGGCGGGCGCAGGGGACCTCGGCGACGTGGCCGACGGCATCGCGGGCAAGCTGGTGCGCCGCCACCCGCACGTCTTCGGCGACGTCGACCTCGCCACCTCGGACGCGGTCCTGCGCAGCTGGGAGGGCATCAAGCGCGAGCAGGAGGGCCGGGCCGGGGTCTTCCACGACATCCCGACCACGCTGCCGCCGCTCCTCGCCGCCCTCAAGACCCAGCGGCGGGCCGCCGCGGTCGGCTTCGACTGGGCGGAGTGGGGCGGGGCGGAGGAGTCGGTGCGCGCCGAACTCGACGAGCTCGTGCGGGCCCTCGCCGAGCACCCCGTCGACGGCCCGGAGCCCGCGCCGGCCGTCCGCGACGAGGCCGGCGACGTCCTCTTCGCCGCCGTCAACCTGCTGCGCCTCGCCCGCGTCGACCCGGAGACGGCCCTGCGTGGCGCCGCCGGGCGCTTCCGGTCCCGGGTCGAGGAGGCCGAGCGGCTCGCCGCGGCCGACGGCGCCGACTGGACGGCGCTCTCCCTCGACGAGCAGGAGCGGTACTATCGCGCCGCGAAGGACCGCCTCGCCGGGCGGGCCCCCGACGAAGGAGCACGATGAGCGCCATCACGTCCGTCCACGGCCGCCAGATCCTCGACTCGCGCGGCAACCCGACCGTCGAGGTCGACGTCGTGCTCGAGGGCGGCGCGCGCGGCACCGCCGCCGTGCCGTCGGGCGCCTCGACGGGCCAGTGGGAGGCGGTCGAGCTGCGCGACGGCGGCGACGCCTGGATGGGCAAGGGCGTGACGAAGGCCGTCGGGCACGTCAACGGCGAGATCGCCGGGCGGCTCGTGGGCATGGAGGCGGGCGACCAGCGCGCGATCGACGGCGCCCTGCTCGACCTCGACGGCACCCCGAACAAGGGCCGGCTCGGCGCGAACGCCATCCTCGGCGCCTCGCTGGCCACGGCCCACGCCGCCGCGGCGGCCAACGGCGTGCCGCTCTACGTGCAGGTCGGCGGCTCCGACGCGCACATCCTGCCGGTGCCGATGATGAACGTGATCAACGGCGGCGCCCACGCCGACAACGCGCTCGACCTGCAGGAGTTCATGATCATGCCGGTCGGGGCGCGGACGTTCGCGGAGGGCCTGCAGATGGGCGTCGAGACGTTCCACGCGCTGCGCGCCGACGTCAAGGCCCGCGGCCTCTCCACCGCCGTCGGCGATGAGGGCGGGGTCGCCCCCGACCTGCCGTCGAACGAGGAGGCCCTGCGCCTGATCATGGGCGCGATCGAGCGCGCCGGCTACGCGCCGGGCGACGACATCGCGATCGCCCTCGACCCGGCGATGACCGAGCTCTACGACGAGGCCGCCGGCCTCTACCGGCTGCCCGGCGACGGCCGCGACCTCGACAGCGAGGGCATGGTCGGCTTCTGGGCCGACCTCGTCGACCGCTACCCGATCGTCTCGATCGAGGACGGCTGCAGCGAGGACGACTGGGACGGCTGGGCCCTCCTGACCCGGACCCTCGGCGACCGCGTCCAGCTGGTCGGCGACGACCTCTTCGTGACCAACCCGGAGCGCCTGCGGATGGGCATCGAGCGCGGCGCGGGCAACGCGCTGCTGGTCAAGGTCAACCAGATCGGCACGCTGTCGGAGACCCTCGACGCGATCGAGGTCGCGCGCTCGGCCGGGATGCGCTCGGTGATGTCGCACCGCTCGGGCGAGACCGAGGACGTCACCATCGCCGACCTCGCGGTCGCCGCGGGCACCGGCCAGATCAAGACGGGCGCCCCGTCGCGCTCCGACCGCGTCGCCAAGTACAACCGCCTGCTGCGGATCGAGGAGCAGCTCGGCGGCCGGGCGGTCTACCCGGGCCGCAGCGCGTTCGCGCACGCCTCCTAGGCCCCGCGGGGGTGACCCCGCGCCCCGGAGGGCAGGAAACCGGCGTGATTCGGTCGTACTGTGGGTCGGGAGGCCCCGTGCGGCTTTCCCGCAGCCGCCATGGCGACCACCCGCTCCTCGAGGCCCAGCGCCCGCTACCGCAAGCACCGCCGCGACGCCGCGATCCGGCGGCGCCGGATCGTGCTGCTCGCGGTCCTCGGCGCCGCGCTGACGATCGCCGGCGTCGCGATCGCCTGGCCGAAGGAGCCGTCGGCGCCGGGCGCGGTCGAGCCCGTCGCCGAGGCGGCGGCCGTCGCGGCGGCGGATGACGCGGCCGACCCGGCAGATCGG
>CAIQOY010000160.1 GCA_903873565.1 uncultured Actinomycetes bacterium | reverse complement strand
CTCGCCCGACGGCACCGGCGAGATCGCCGACCGGCTGGCCGCCGAGCACCCGTGGGTGCACGTCCTGCACCGCACCGCGAAGGAGGGCCTCGGCCGCGCCTACCTGGCGGGCTTCGGCTGGGCGCTCGAGCGCGACTACGCCTACGTGCTCGAGATGGACTGCGACTTCTCGCACGACCCGGCCCGGCTGCCCGACCTGATCGCCGCGGCCCGCTCGGGCGCCGACCTCGTGATCGGCTCGCGCTACGTGCGCGGCGGCGGCGTGCGCGACTGGTCCGCCGTGCGGCGCGCGATCTCGCGCGGCGGCTGCCTCTACGCCCGGGTGCTCCTGCAGCTGCCCGTCAGCGACCTGACCGGCGGCTTCAAGTGCTTCCGCCGCGAGGTGCTGGAGGCGATCGACCTCGACGAGGTCACCGCGGAGGGCTACGCCTTCCAGATCGAGATGACGTACCGCACCGCGCTCCTCGGGTTCCGGATCCGCGAGATCCCGATCACCTTCACGGATCGCGTCGCCGGCGGCTCGAAGATGTCGCGGCGGATCGTGGCCGAGGCCTCGTGGCGCGTGCCGTCGCTGCGCGTGCGCGCGCTGCGCGGGCGCCTCCCCGGCGCCTGAGAGCCGGCTTACGGTCGCGCCGCAGTCGGACGCCCCCGACCTGTCGTATCGTTCGACCGATGCGGACGGGAACGGTGATCGGCCTCGCGGTGACGGTCATCGTCGCCCTCGCCGCCGTCGTCGGCATCGTCGCCGCGCGGGCCTACGCCACGCGTCCCGTCGTCGAGTCGGTCTCGCCGGGCCCCGACCAGGTCGTCAACGGCGCAACGCCGATCCGCGTGGTGCTGCGCTCGCCCGAGAAGGTCAGCCGCTACACGATCGCGATCGACGGGCGCGACGTCACCGCCACGGCCACGCGGACGGTGAACGGCTTCGAGGTGCCCGTCCCCGACCTGCCCGATGGCGCGCACACGGCGGTCATCGACCTCGAGGCGGATGACCTGATCGGCGAGCCGTCCTCCTACCGCTGGTCCTTCACGACGGACGTGACCGCGCCCCCGCTGCAGCTCGCCGCCTCGAAGGGGTGGAGCGAGGAGGCCGAGGTCGCCGGCGTCACCGAGCCCGGCGCGTCCGTCCTGATCGACTGGGGCGACGGAACCGCCACCACCACCGCGGACCAGGCGGGGCGCTTCACGCTCGCCCCCTCGCTCGACGAGGGCGAGACCCAGGTCCGCGTGTTCGCCGCCGATGCCGCCGGCAACGAGAGCGCGACCCGTCGCACCCTCCGGATCGACCGCGAGCGGCCGCGCATCCGCGTCGGCGGCGTCGAGGACTGGACCGATTCGGACCGCCCGACGATCTACGCGTTCGTCGACGACGCGAGCCCGACCCGGATCATCGCCCGCGTCAACGGCCAGGAGGCGAAGACCGCACCGCTGTCGATCGGGTACACGATCGAGACCAGCCGCCTGCCGCAGGGCACCAACGTGATCAGCCTCGAGGTGACGGACGCGATGGGCCGCACCTCGACCCGCACGCGGGAGTTCGGGGTCGACTCGACCGAGAAGCTCACCAACGACCTCACGCTCGGCCCGGGCGCGCGCGGTGACGACGTGGCGCGCCTGACCCGCCGGCTCAAGGTCGAGCGGATCTGGAAGGGCAAGCCGAGCTGGACGTACGACAAGCGCGTGGAGGCGGCGGTGCGGGCCTACCAGCGCAAGGCCGGGCTGCCCGAGGACGGCATCGCCCGACCGGCGCTGCTCAGCCGCACGGGCGGCCGGATCGTGGTGATCAAGAGCAAGTTCGTGCTCAACCTCTGGCTCGACGGCAAGCTCGCGAAGCAGTACCCGATCGCACACGGGATGCCCGCCTACCCGACGCCGACGGGGTCGTACGTGGTCACCGAGATGCTCGAGAACCCCACCTGGACGCCGCCGAACTCGCCCTGGGCCGCCGGGCTCGAGCCGGTGCCACCGGGCGGCAGCAACCCGCTCGGCACCCGCTGGATCGGGACCTCCGCACCGCTGATCGGCATCCACGGCACGCCGCAGTCGTGGTCGATCGGCACGCAGGCCTCTCACGGCTGCGTCCGCATGCTGATCTCCGACGTCGAGGAGCTCTACGAGAAGGTCGAAGTCGGGATGGTCGTCGAGTTCAAGGACTAGCGGCTACGGGGCCAGATGGTCCCAGCCGCGCAGCGCCGCCTCCGATCCCGCCCCACGCCAGCGCACCTCCGCCGGCCCGTCGACGACCTCGCCGATGACGGTCAGCGGCACCCCGCAGCCCGCGACCTGCCCCGG
>CAIQOY010000159.1 GCA_903873565.1 uncultured Actinomycetes bacterium | reverse complement strand
AGGAGCTGGTGGCGCTCGTCGACGGAGGCCGACAGGACGTGGAAGCCGCGCGAGCCGGCGGAGACCACCGGCTTGAGGCAGACGTCGCGGTCGGGGTAGCCGAGCTCGCGGGCCGCGGACGCCACCTCGGCGCCGCCGCGCGCCAGGCGGAAGGCCGGGGCGCGCACGCCGAGCCGCGCGCAGAGGGCGAGGGTCTCGTACTTCGAGTCGGCGGACGCGACCGCCTTCGGGCCCGAGCAGATCAGCGCGATCCCGGCCGCGGCGAAGCCGTCGCGCAGCGCGGCGAGCCCCGCGAGGTCGAACGAGGCCTGGGGCAGCACCACCCGGGCGCCCTCGCGGCGCGCGAGCTCGAGGATCGCCGGTCCGAAGGCGGGGTCCGTGCCGGCGGGCACCGTGGCGAAGGCGTCGCACAGGAAGCGGCCGACGTTCTCCTCGCGCAGGTCGGTGCCCACGAGGCGCACCGGGCGCTCGCCGTTCTCCCGGAGCGCGCGCAGGAGCGCCGCCGACCCGGGCGAGCCGACGGCGGTCACGAGGATGGTGAGGGGCTCAGTCAAGGTCGAGGTCGTCGCCGCGCAGGTGCTCGAGGCGCGCGTCGGTGTCGCGGGCGAGGTACTCGTCGATGGTCGCCTGCATGCCGTCGCGGCCGCGCATCCAGAGCACGGGGTGGATCAGGAGCTGCAGCCACGGGAACCGCGCCTCGGCGAGCTCCGCGGTGGGGTCGCCGCGCCGCCACGCCTGCTTCGAGTCGGACCGGTACGTCCAGGCGAAGCCGCCGGTGAAGCGCGGCTCCATGACGTTGACCCAGCCCGGCACCGCGTCCTCCATGAAGGCCGGGTCGGGGTTGTGCCAGGCCATCACGCGGTCGAAGCCCGGGTCGGCGACGGGGTCCACGTGCGGGTGCAGGGCGTGGTGGCCGACCCAGTGGCCGAGCTCGCGCAGCCGCGCGTAGGCCGCCTCGCCGGCGGGCGAGGCCAGGTTGTAGAAGACGCTGCGCGTCATCAGGAGGTACGTGGCGCGGATGCCCTTCGCGTGCTCGAGCTCGGCCATCTCCACCGCGGCCTCGAGGGAGAGGTCGACGTCGTGGCGCAGGAACAGCATCTGCTCGGCCGGCTGGGCGACGTCGAAGCCGCGGAGCCGGTAGCGCCCGGCGATGATCGCGTCGAGGAGCTCCCGGTAGCCCTCCGGCGAGAAGGCGGCCACGGCCCGGCCCCTACGACCCCTGCGCGCGGTACCAGGCGATGGTGCGCTCGAGGCCCTCGTCGAGGTCGACCTGCGGCTCCCAGCCGAGCACCTCGCGGGCGCGCGTGATGTCGGGGATGCGGATCTCGACGTCGGAGTACTCGAGCGGCTTGAACACGATCGGCGAGTCCGAGCCGGCGAGGCGCTTGATGCGCAGCGCGAGGTCGTACGTGGTGCAGACGCTGCGCGGGTTGCCGATGTTGAAGGACTGCCCGACCGCCGCGGGGTTCTCGAGGATCTCGAGGACGGCGGCGGCGATGTCGTCCATGTAGCACCAGGCGCGGATCTGGGCCCCGTCGTTGTGGACGGTGATCTCCTCGCCCTTGATCGCGTGGCGCACGAAGTGGTGGATCGCGCCGACCCCGATCTGGTTGGGGCCGTAGATGTTGAAGGGACGCACGACGGCGACGGGCAGGCCGTGCTCCTCGAAGTAGGCGTGCAGGAAGTACTCGCCGGCGAGCTTGGAGACGGCGTACGACCAGCGCGCCTCGCCGACCTGGCCGCCGGAGGTCTCGTGCGTCTCCTCGACCTTGTAGGCGTGCCGGCCGAAGACCTCGCTGGTCGAGAAGTCGATCATCCGCTCGAGGCGGTCGCCGAGGCCGTGCGCGACCTCCGCCACGTTGGCGGTGCCGAGCAGGTTGACGCGCATCGTGCGCACCGGGCTCTTGAGCACGGTGGCCACGCCGGCGATGGCGGCCATGTGCACGACGTGCGTGGCGCCCTCCGCCGCGGCCGTGAGGCTCTCCAGGTCGAGGATGTCGCCCTGCACGAACGACACGTTCGGGTGGTCGCGCAGGGTGGTCTGGCTGAGCGCGTCGTTGTGGAGGTTGTCGTAGAGGACGACCTCGTTCGCGTCGGCCAAGAGGCCGGCGACCGTGGTGCCGATGAAGCCGGCGCCGCCGGTCAGCAGAATGCGCTTGCCCTCGAGCACGCGCTGAGTCTACCGGGTCGTCCGTGGTCTCCCGCCGTTCGTCCGCGGGATCGCCTGCCACCATTGGGTTCGTGCTGCAGCGCATCGACCTGACCGCCAGGCCCGCGGCGATGGCGCCGCT
>CAIQOY010000158.1 GCA_903873565.1 uncultured Actinomycetes bacterium | reverse complement strand
CGGCTGATCGACATGCTGGAGCGGCGCGGCGCGATCTCGGGCTACGAGGGCTCGAAGCCCCGCCAGGTCCTGATCACGGAGGCCGACATCCCGCGCCTGCTGGCCGGGGGCGGGACGGTGGTGGCCACCGCGTCCGCGGACGCGGGCGATGAGCCCCCGTTCGACGTCGACGAGGACTAGCGGGCCACGGCGAAGGCCGTGATCGTGATCTCGTCGGCGGTGAAGAGGGTCGAGGGGTTCGGGCTGTTCGCGTCGCCGCAGCGGAGCGCGAGGTTGTACGAGCCCGCGCTCGCATCGATCGCGGCCGTCAGGCTCAGCGTGGCGACGGTCGCGTCGGCGATCGTCGCGGTCGCGGTCGAGGCGTACGTCAGGTCGGAGAAGCCGCCTCCGACGTCGCGGACGATGTAGCACGCAATGGTCTTCGTGCTGCCGCTGGTGTTGCGGATCGCGACCTGGGCGGAGGCGATGATCCGGCTCTGCTGGGTGACGACGATCGGGCCGGTCGAGACGCGGCAGTTGTCGGTGCAGGGGCCGGCCGCGGGTTCAGCAGGGCTGCTGCTGCCGACCGTCGAGCCGGTACCGGTGACGCCCGCCGGGTTCCGCTGCGTGACGGAGAGGGTGGCCAGCACTCCTTGGAGGCCCTGGATCCCCTGGAGGCCCTGTTCGCCCTGCGGCCCCCGCTCGCCCTGCGGCCCGGTGGCACCCGTCGCGCCGGTCAGGAGCGTGCCGGCGGCGAAGTCGGCCGCCGACAGCGATCCGTCCTTGACCTTGGGGCCGGTGACCGCGTTGGCCTTGATCTGCGGGCTGCCGACGCTGTTGCGCGGCAACTGGGTGACGGCCCAGCCGGTGCCGGCGAGGCTGAAGAAGAGCGCGATCAGGGCGATCACGAGGGCGGGGGAGGGCCGGCGCATGCGCGGAGGGTAGGGCAACCGCGTGCGTCCCGCAGGCCGGGGTGCGCGAAGATACGCGTATGAGCCCCTTCGCCGCCCGCCACGCCCGCCCCGCGGGCCCCGGCCCGGTGCGCCAGTGGGCGGAGCCGATCGCGGTCGGGGCCGTGGCGATCGGCCTGATCGCGGGCGTGATGCTGTACCTCGGCACGGCGGGGGTGTTCGGGCCGCTCCTGGTCCTCGTGATCGCCGCCGTCCTCGGCTGGCGCTACGGCTTCCTCAAGGGCACGGTCGGGGCGGGGCTGCCGATCGCGCTCCTGATCGCCGCGGAGCTGGTGCGCCAGCAGCTCTCCGGCGACAAGGCCTCCGGGGTGATCCAGAGCGTCCTGATCGGGGCCAGCGTGATCCTCTTCATGGCGGGCATCGCCTTCCTCGCCAGCGCCCTGCGCGGGCGCTACCGCCGGCCGCCCGAGGCGCGCCGCGAGCCCGAGACGGACTACACTGAGGGCAGCCCATGGCGCTCGTAGAGGAGCAGGGAGGGACGCCCGACCGGGGCGGGTTCACGCGCTCGTCGAAGGCGCTCGCCGACGGCTGGCGCCGGCTCGGCCGGATCGCCACGATCGTGGCTCTGATGGGCGCCCCGAGCGTCTTCCTGTGGGCCTACGTGGCCCAGGAGTGGAGCGCCTTCTGGAGCGTGCTCTTCACGATCGGCTGCGTCGCCGTGGCCCGCGGCGTGATCGACGTGGGCCTGCGCAAGCTGGTGCCGTGGCCGACCCTCTACGGCGACGACTCCATGCACCGGCGCGAGACGGACGCCCTCGACCGCAAGCGGGCCTGGTTCTGGTCGCGGCGGGTGCGCCTGGCGATCTGGATCGCCGCGATCGTCACCGTCGTCTTCGCCGTCCGCGCGGCCACCGCCTCGGCGGGCGAGACGATCACCTGGTTCGGGACGTTCGGCTGGCTGCTCGACCAGGCCGCCGGGATCTTCTCGAACCCGGCGATCCTGTTCCAGGTCGTCTTCGTCTTCTTCCTGTTCATCGCCAACTTCGCGATCCTGTTCGGGCCGCTCCTGGCGATGGGCATCACGCAGATCAAGGGCTTCGAGCCCGGCGACGCCGACTGGGGCGTGCGCCTCGAGGACGTCCGCGGCCAGGCCGAGCCCAAGGAGGAGGTCCGCCGCGTGGTCAGCCTCTGGCAGTCCGGCGAGGCCTTCGAGCGGGCGGGCGGCAAGCGCGAGCGGGGCCTGCTCTTCCTCGGCGCGCCCGGCACCGGCAAGACGATGCTGGCCAAGGCGATCGCCACGGGCTTCAACTCGCCGTTCGTGTCGATCCCGGGCTCGGGCTTCGCCAGCACCTTCATCGGCATCGACGCCGTCCTCGTGCGCTACCTGATGTGGAAGGCCAAGCGCCTGGCCCGCAAGTGGGGCGGCCAGTGCATCGTCTTCATCGACGAGATCGACGCCGTCGGCATGCGCCGCGCGAGCCTGGGCGGGGGCGGCATGCCGCGCCACGCGGGCGGCGAGCGACCGCTCGCCTTCGAGGACGTCTACGACGCCCCCAACGACGCGGTGCTCGAGACGACCGCCTGGCGCGAGGCGCGCTTCCTGGAGCGCGACTCGGGCTGGGCCGTCGAGCCGCCGGCCCTGGCCCGCGCCTACAACCGCATCGCCGCCTTCATGATCCCGGGCGGCATGGGCGGGGGCTCCCTGGCCCTCAACCAGATCCTCGTCTCGATGGACGGCCTCGGCTCGCCGCCCTTCGGCAAGCGCTTCCTGACCAACCGCGTCAACACCATCCTCGACGCGCTCTACATCGTGCCGCGGCGCCTCTGGCGGGTGCCGCTCAGGCTGCCGCGCCCCCGGCCCGCCAGCGAGCAGATCTACTTCATCGGCGCCTGCAACGTGCCCCTCGAGGCGCTCGACCCGGCGCTCACGCGCCCGGGCCGCATGGGCCGCCACGTCTGGTTCCGCACGCCGACCAAGCAGGACCGGATCGACGTCTTCGACCTCTACCTCGGCAAGGTGGCGCACGAGCCCGACCTCGACTCGCCCAAGCGCCGCGACGAGCTCGCCCGCATCACCAATGGCTACTCGCCCGCGATGATCGAGCAGGTCTGCTCGATGGCCCTGACCGTGGCCCACAACGAGGGCCGCGAGCGCTTCGGCTGGACCGACATCGTCGACGCCCTCACCACCGTGGAGTCCGGCACGGCGGTCGGCATCGAGTACGTGCCCGAGGAGACGCGCGCCGTCGCCATCCACGAGGCGGGCCACGCGGTCTGCGCCCACGTCTACCTGAAGGGCGCCGAGTCGACGCGCCTGTCGATCAAGATGCGCGCCGGCACGCTCGGCCACCACCAGGCGCTCGAGACCGAGGAGCGCTTCTCCTCGTGGCGCCACGAGGAGATGGCCCGCCTGGTCTGGACGCTCGGGGCGATGGCCGCCGAGCACGTCTTCTACGGCGAGAACTCGCGCGGCGTGGCCGGCGACGTGATGTCGGCGACCGCCCGCTCTGCCTGGATGGTGGGGATGTGCGCGATGGGGCCCGCCCCGATCGACCTCGGCCGCGAGTTCGCGACGCAGGCCGACGAGGACGAGGCCCGCCAGAAGGTGGCCGAGCGCTTCCAGCGGATCGGCGCCACGATCATGAACGGGGCGCGCCAGCAGGGCGATCCGATCTCGGCCGTCCTGTCCGACCCCGGCATGCGCCAGGACGCCGCCCAGATCATCGGCCAGGCCTACCTCGCCGCCTACCACGTGGTGCTCCACAACAAGGACGGCGTGGAGAAGGTCGCCGACGTGCTCGTCGAGCGCCGCGAGATGCACGGCGACGAGGTGATCGAGCTGCTCGACTCGGTGGGGCTCGAGATCCCCGAGGTCGACCTCACCGAGGAGTCGTCGTGGCCCACGATCTGACGCCGCGCGGCCCCGACCTGCCGGCCGTCGACACGGCGCCGCTGGTCGAGCCCGACCCCGACCAGGTCCGCGGCGGGGAGGAGCCGATCGTCGAGCACGTGGCGGTGCGCGAGCGCTCGTACCGCGGGCGCTTCCTCATCGCCTACGGCATCCTCGGGGTGGTCGCGGGCGTCGCCCTGATCGTCTTCCTCGGATCGCTCGGGCTGTCCCGGCCCGAGCCGCCGCCGCCGTGGTCGGGATTCGTGCCCGCCGAGACCGCCGACCAGACGGCGATCGAGGCGATCGCGGGGCACGTGGGCGCCCGCTACAAGCTCCCCGACGGCGCGCAGCTCGTGGCCGTGACCGCCTCGAAGCCCGAGTGGGGCGGGGTGCCGCTGGCCGCGATCGCCGTGCAGCCCGAGTCGGGCGCCGTCGACCAGACGATCCGCGTGATCGAGGCCGAGAACACCGTCTCGTACGTGCTCTGCGGGCTCGGCGAGCAGTGCGCGATCGCCGCGGGCAAGCCCAGCGTCGAGCGCGACCGGCTCCTGCGGCGCGAGGCGCTCGAGCTCGCGCTCTACACCTTCCGCTACGTGCCGGGCGTCGAGCAGGTGCTCGCGTTCCTGCCGCCCAAGAAGGGCTCGCCGCCCGACGTGGCCCTGCTCTTCGAGCGGAGCCAGTACGCGGGCGAGCTCGACCGGCCCCTGGACCGCACGCTGCCCCCGTCGGTGCCCGGCGTCGAGTCGATGCCCACGTCGGAGCAGCAGGTCGTCGACCGCCTGACGGAGCCGCGCCGCTACGGCTTCCAGATGCAGGAGCTGCAGGACGGCTCGCCGGTGATCGTGCTCTCGTCGTTCTCGTGAGCCCCGGCGACGACGCCGCGGCGCGCCTCAGGGCCGCCGCTGACCACCTCAGCGCGCTCGGGCTCTACCCGCAGCCCCTCGACCCGACCGGGGTGCGGGTGATCCACGCCCCGTGGTTCTTCCGGGGGCCCGTCCTGCGGCGCTTCGACGGCTACGCCCTGCCGGAGACGATCCTCCTGCGCCGGCCCCTCGCCGAGACCTCCGACCAGCTCCTGCGCCACGAGCTCTGCCACGTCTGGCAGATGCGCCAGCGCGGGGCCCTGATGCCGCTCTCGTACCTCGTCAAGCCGTATGCGCGCAACCCGTACGAGGTCGAGGCGCGCTGGGCGAGCCGCTGATCGGTCACAGCCGGTCTCGCCTCGGCGCGCTTCGGGGCGGCTCCGGACACGTTCGGCGCGGTATCCGCGCGCGTCCGGCACCGCTCGGCGCGCCCCTCCAGCCCACCGCTCGGGCATCGTGACGGCATGGACGGAACACAAGCGGTGGCGGCTCCCCGCACAGAGGTGTATGGTTGGTGTATGGCACGCACCAACATCGATATCGACGAGGTGGCCTGTGCTGCGGTCATGCGGCGCTACGGCCTGCAGACCAAGCGCGAGGCCGTCAATCTGGCCCTCCGGCTGTGCGCCGTCGAGCCGCTGTCCACCACGGAGGCCCTCGCGCTCGAGGGCTCCGGCTGGGAGGGCGACCTCGACGCGATGCGCGAGTTCCGGTCGCTGTGATCATGCTCGACACGTCCGCGTGGGTCGAGTACCTGCGGCAGACGGAGTCGCCGCAGGCGATCCGCGTGCGCGAGCTGCTCGCCGCGGAGGTCCCGATCGCCACCTGCGACCCGGTCCGGATGGAGGTCCTGGCTGGGGCCCGCGACGACCATCACCTCGGCCAACTGCGCCGGCTGCTCGCCGGCGCGCAGACTTTCCCGACCACGCCCGGCGACTACGAGGCCGCTGCGGCGTACGCCCGCGCCTGCCGTGCGCAGGGCGTCGCAGTGCGCCGCACGCTCGACTGCCTGATCGCGGCCGTGGCGATCGCGCATGGTCTGCCCGTCCTGCATCGCGACCGCGACTTCGACAAGCTCGCCGCGGTCGCGCCGCTGGCGCTGCACACGCCCTGAGCCCGTGACGGGTCCACCCGCGCTGGCATGATGCGGCCGTGGGCTGGCTCGAGGCCATCATCCTCGGGATCGCGCAGGGCCTGACCGAGTTCCTGCCGATCTCGAGCACCGGCCACGTGCGCGTGATCCCCGCGCTGTTCGGCTGGGAGGATCCGGGTGCCGCGTTCAGCGCGGTGATCCAGCTGGGCACGATGGCGGCCGTCCTGATCTACTTCCGCCGCGACATCTGGCGCATCACGGTGGCCTGGCTGCGGGGGCTCAGGAGCGCGGAGCTGCGGCGCACGCCGGACAGCCTGATGGGCTGGTACATCGCGCTCGGCACCGTGCCGGTGGTGGTGATCGGCGTGCTCTTCTCCGACCAGATCGAGACCACGCTGCGCTCGCTCTACATCGTCGCCGGCGCCCTGATCGTGGGCGGCGTGGTCTTCATCGTCGTGGAGCGCCTCGCCTCCCGGATCCGCCCGATCGAGTCGGTGACCTGGAAGGACGGGCTCGTCGTGGGCATCGCCCAGGCCCTGGCCCTGATCCCCGGCGTGTCGCGCTCGGGCTCCACGATCGTGGGCGGCCTGATCATGGGCCTCGACCGGCCCGCCGCCGCGCGCTTCTCGTTCCTGCTCAGCGTGCCCGCGGTGGTGCTGTCGGGGGTCTACCAGCTGAAGGACATCGGCGGGGACGGCGACGCCTCCTACGCGGTCACCGTCGTGGCCGCGCTCTTCGCCTTCGCGTCGGGCTACGCGGCGATCGCGTTCCTCCTGCGCTACCTCGCGCACCACTCGCTCTTCGTGTTCGCGCTCTACCGCTTCGCGTTCGGGGGGCTGATCCTCGTGCTCGCCCTGTCGGGCACGATCCGCTGAGGCCGCGGTCGGCCGTCAGACCGGGGGCGCACGCGCGTCATCATGGGCGAGATGCGCTCCGGTCTCCGCCACGGCCTCACGCTCGTGCTGGTCGCCCTCGCGGCGGGCCTCGCCCTGCCCGGATCCGCCTTCGCGCTCGGGCCGCTCCAGGCCACGGTCGCGGCGGCCGGGGACATCGTCTGCGACCCGGACGTGCCCGCCCCGGCGGGCGAGTGCGCGCAGGCCCAGACCAAGGCCCTCGTCGACGCCGCGGACGCCGACCGCGTGCTCGCCCTCGGCGACCTCCAGTACAGCGCGGGCTCCCTCAACGACTTCCAGACGGGCTACGACCTCACCTGGGGCGCCCTGCGCGACCGCACGCTGCCCACGCCCGGCAACCACGAGTACCTGACCGCGGGCGCCGCGGGCTACTACGACTACTGGGGCGAGCGGGCCGGACCCGAGCGGCGCGGCTGGTACGCCACCACGATCGGCGACTGGCAGGTCCTGTCCCTCAACTCCAACTGCACGGAGGCCGGCGGCTGCGGACGCGACTCCGCTCAGGGGCGCTGGCTCGCGGCCGAGCTCGCCGCCTCCACGGCCACCTGCCAGCTCGCCTTCTGGCACCACCCGCGCTTCAGCTCCGGCTCGCACGGCGATACCGTCGCGGTGCAGCCGCTCTGGGAGCTCCTCGAGGAGCGCGGGGTGGACCTCGTGCTGAGCGGCCACGACCACGGCTACGAGCGCTTCCAGGCCATGCGCGCCGACGGCACCGCCAGCGCGGATGGGATCGTCTCGCACGTGGTGGGCACCGGTGGCATCAACCTGCGCGACTTCGCCACGGCGCGGGCCGGCAGCGAGGCGCGCGTCAAGCGCTACGGCGTGCTCGTCCTCGGCCTGCACGCGGACGGCTGGACGGAGGAGTTCCGGGCGACGGACGGCGGCGTCACGGGCGCGGGCACCGCGCACGCGTGCCGCACCACGACCGCGGACGCCGCCCCGGCTGCGGCGCCGAGCGCGCCCCCGGCCGTCGCCGAGCCCGCGACCCAGGCCGTGGCCCGGGTGCGCGGCCTTTCGGTCGGGACGGGCCGCGCCCTGCCGGGGCGCACGGACGCCGGCCTCGCGCTGCGCTGGTCGAGCCGCACCCCGGGGGTCTGCCGCGTCGAGCGGCGCGTCGGCGACGGGGGCATCCGCTGGGTCGTGGAGGCGCGCCGGCGCGGCACGTGCTGGCTGCGGGCCGAGAACGCCGGGTCGGACGCCTACGCGCCGATCCGCGTCACGCGAACGCTGCGGGTCGCCTGACCCTACGCGTCGGGCGCGAGCCCGGCGTCCGTCAGCAGGTGCCGCAGATCAACGACGAGCTGGCGGTCGACCTCGTGGCGGCCCGGATCGGTGATCACCATCGTGCGCTCGCCGACCGTGATCTTGACCTTGCCGTTGTGCTCCTCCGTGACCGTGCCGACGGCCTCGAGCAGGTGGCGGACCTCCCGCCAGTGGATGTTCGACGCCTGCTGGTGGTCGAAGAGGTGCGCGAGGGTCTCGCGGTGGTGGTGGCTGAGGTGCTCGGTCATGGCGCGGGCCTTTCTCGGAGTGCATCGTCATCCTAGGCCCTCGCGGCGCGCGGCCGGCGCGGGGGAGCCCGGAGTACCCTCGGGGCGTCCCCGTCTGGGAAGGAGAATCCCGTATGCGTCGCACCACCCTGTCCCTCCTGATCGCCGTCGCCGCGCTCGCCGTCACCGCCACGGCGGCCTGGGCCGATGGCGGTCAGACCGTCAACCCGACCGCGAAGCAGAAGGCGGCAATCGTGAAGGCCTGGTCCGGCGATGGGACCGCTCCGGCGGCCAAGTGCCTCGACGTCAAGCTCTCCAAGGGCAACCGCGTCTGGGCCGGCCTGATCTTCAACACCAAGGCGACCGGCTGCGGCGCGGCCGCGTTCGACGGCACCGCGATCCTGTGGGGCAAGGGCACCAAGTGGAACCTCCTGATGGAGGGCTCGTCGGTGGACGCCACGACCTGCACCGCCATGGCCGCGGTGCTCGGGCCCGACGCGTGGGTCGACCTCGCCGGCTACGCCGCCGGGATGGGCTGCCAGAACATCGACTGACGCCAGCGCGGGCGCCTACACGGTGAAGATCGCGTAGGCGCCCGCGATGCCGAGGGCGAGGAGCGCGATCCCGGCCAGGCGCAGGACCTGGTCGGAGATCGCCGCCTCGGCCTCGAGGGCCGCGTCGGCGTCCTCGGGCCAGTCGGTGGAGGAGAGAGTGCTCATGCCGTGGCTGACGCGGCGGCGGGCGTGATCTGACGGTTGCGCGTCCGCCGCGCGGTACCCTGCGCCGGTAGGGGTCCGTAGCTCAGTGGATAGAGCACCAGGCTTCGAACCTGGCGGTCGCACGTTCGAATCGTGCCGGGCCCGTGGGGCAGGGATTCGCCCGCCCGGGCGGAACCTGCGAACCTATGGGCATGGAAGAGAAGCCGAGCCGCGACGCGCTGCCGCTGTCCTTGCCGCCGATCAACGTCGAGCCCCTCGACGACTGGCTGCACGTGCGCCCGTCCGTGGAGGACGAGGGCCACGGCAAGCTCGTGCTGCCCGCCACCGTGCAGATGAACCGGCTCGACCGGGTGATCGTCCTCGCCGCCGGCTCCGAGGTCTCGGACCTCAACGCGGGCGACCTCGTGCTGCTCGTGCCGGGCCATGCGGTCGAGCTGCGTGACGGCACGAAGCTCGTGCAGCGCGAGTACGCGATCGCGCGCGTCCGCGACTGACGACTCCGGTAGCGTGGGGTCCGTGCACGAGGCGCCTGACCCGTCCGAGCTGCGCCTGCTCGCCGAGCATGCCGCCCGGGAGACGGGCCGTCTCCTGCGCACCCACGCCGACCGCGGCCTGCGCGGCCTCGACACCAAGTCGACGGCGACCGACATGGTCTCCGACGCCGACCGCGAGGCCGAGGAGCTCCTGCAGGCGATCCTGCTCGGCGCACGCCCCTTCGACGGGCTGCTCGGCGAGGAGGGCGCCGGGGTGGAGGGGGAGACGGGCCTGCGCTGGGTCGTCGACCCGCTCGACGGCACGACCAACTTCGTCTTCGGCTACCCGCAGTGGGCGGTGTCCGTCGCGGTCGAGGACGACCGGGGCACGCTGGCCGGCGCGATCTACGATCCGTCCCGCGACGAGCTCTTCTCGGCGCACCGCAAGGGCGGCGCGACCCTCAACGGCCAGCGCATCCACGTGCGCGCCACCACGGAGATCGGGCAGGCCCTGGTCGCCACGGGCTTCGGCTACTCCTCGAAGCGCCGTGCGGCCCAGGCCGCGCAGGTCGCGTCGGTGATCGCCGAGATCCGCGACATCCGCCGCGGCGGCGCCGCCGCGATCGACCTCGCCTGGGTGGCCTGCGGCCGGCTCGACGGCTACTGGGAGAGCGGCCTCAACGCCTGGGACTGGGCCGCCGGCTCGCTGCTCGTGGTGGAGGCGGGCGGGCGGTGGGCGTGCGCGCCGGGGCCCCTCGACGCCGACCAGGCGGTCGCCGCGTGCCCCGGCGTCTTCGACCACCTGTCGGCCCTCGTCGCCTGACCCCGGGGCCCTAGCGCTCGCCCGCTCCCGGGTAGCGCCGCCACGGCCCGCGCCGCAGCACGGGCGGCAGGGTCTGCCAGAGCCGGCCGCGCGGGTGCGCGCGCAGGTCGTCCTGCGTCTCGGGTGGACGGCGCTGGGTGTGCGCGAAGTCGATCGGCGGGTGGTGCGTGTCGCGGTGCTCGGGG
>CAIQOY010000157.1 GCA_903873565.1 uncultured Actinomycetes bacterium | reverse complement strand
GCCTGCGCGTCCGCGAAGGCGATGTCCGCGTAGGCGTGGTCGTGGCAGGCGACCAGGTCGTGCTCGGCGGCGAACGCCCCGAGCCGCGCGAAGAAGGCGCCGTCGGCGATCGCCCCCGTCGGGTTGTTGGGGTAGCCGCAGACGGCGAGCCGGGCGCGGGCGGCGACGTCGCCGGGGACGGCCTCGAGGTCGGGGAGGAACCCGTTCTCCGGGCGCAGGGGCAGCGGGTGGCTGGTGGCGCCGGCGACCAACGGCCCGCCCGCGTAGACGGGATACCCGGGGTCCGCGATCAGGGACAGGGTCCCGGGGTCGAGCAGCGCGACCGCGAGGTGCGCGATCCCCTCCTTGGCGCCGAGCAGGGGCAGCACCTCGGTGGCCGGGTCCACCTCGACGCCGAAGCGCCGTCGGTAGTGGGTGGCGACGGCCTCGCGCAGCTCGGGGATGCCGAGATTGGTCGGGTAGCGGGCGGCGTCATCGCGCTGGACCTCCTCGGCGAGGCGGGCGCGGATGCGCGGATCGGGCGGCAGGTCCGGATCGCCGATTCCCAGCGAGATCAGGTCCTCGCCGGCGGCACGCGCCGCGGCGATGCGGCGGTTCATCTCCGCCGTGACGTACTCGGGGACGTGGGCCATGCGCTCGGAGGCGCGCATCAGCCGGCGGCCCCCCGGCGCAGATCGGGGTCGACGGCGATGATCTCGACGCGGCGCGCGGGCCCCGTCAGCGCGACCTCGCCGTCCTCCCCCACCTCCACGATCAGCTCCCCGCCGGGCAGCTCCACGGTGACCGGCGACTCGGCGATCCCGTCGGCGATCGCCGCGACGGCCACCGCGCAGGCGCCGGTCCCGCAGGCGGCGGTCTCGCCCACCCCGCGCTCCCAGACGCGCACGCGCACGCGATGCGCGTCGACGGGCGCCATCACCTCGACGTTGGTGCGCTCCGGGAACCACGGGTGCCGCTCCAGGGCCGGGCCCTCGTACTCCAGGGGGAAGCCGTCGACGTCGGCGACGGGGATCACCACGTGCGGGTTGCCGACGCTGACGAAGCGGTGCGGATGCGGGAAGGGCGTGTCGTTCGGGCGGTACTGGGCCCCCTCGAGGCGGGCGCGGGCGAGCACCGCGCGCACGCTGTCGCCGTCGACCTCGCAGTGCAGCGGGCCGGCCTCGGTTCCGACCACGACGGCATCGGAGCCGGACCGCTCGGCGGCCCAGCGCGCCACCATCCGCGTCCCGTTGCCGCAGGCCTCGGTGGTCGACCCGTCGGGGTTCCAGATCACCATCGCGACGTCCACGGGGCCCGCCCCGGGCAGGAGCTCCAGCACTCCGTCCGCGCCCAGCCCGTCGACGACGTCGCAGAGGCCGATCGCGTCGTCAGCGGTGAGCGGGCGGCCGAGGGCCTCCCGCTCGAGCAGCAGGTAGACGTTGCCGCAGGCCTCCCAGCGCTCGACCAGCAGGCTCACGGGAGGTCCAGCTCCGCGGCGAGCACGCGCTCGCACTCCTCGAGGCGGTCGATGGCGACCCACTCGCCCGGCTGGTGGGCCTGCGACGACTCGCCGGGGCCGTAGTTGAACGCGGGGACGCCCCAGGCGTGCATGGTGGCCACATCCGTCCAGGCCTGCTTCGGGAGGACGGGCAGGCCGCTGCGCTCGAGGAAGTCCCGGACGGGGGGCTCGTGCAGGCTCGGCATCGCGGGCGGGGCGACGTCGCTCCACGTCACCTCCGCGGCGGCACCGGCGAGCTCCTCGACCTCGGCCTTCGCCCGCTCGACGGAGCCACCCGGGGCCACGCGGGCGTTGATCCAGAGCTCGACGAGGTCGGGGACGACGTTGTGCGCGACGCCGCCGTTGAGCATCGTCACCGTGACCGTGTCGTGGTACGTGAGCCCGTCGACCTCCACCGCGACCGGGTCGCGCCGCGCGAAGCGCCCGAGGGCGTCGGCGAGCTCGGCGGAGATCGCATTCTCCCCCTCCCAGGGGCGCGCGGCGTGGGCGGCGCGGCCGCGGAAGGCGATCTGGGCGTTGATGGATCCGACCGCGCCGGCGTGGATCGTGCCGCCGGAGGGCTCGAGCACGACGGCCATGGAGGGGCGGGGATCGAGCAGCGTCGACTCGGCGAGGACGCGATGGATCCCGTTGTCCTCGTGCGGCCCCTCCTCGTGGTCGTAGAAGATCATCACCGCGTCGCGCGGCGTCGCGGCGAGGCGCTCGAGCAGCGCCAGCATCACGGCGACCCCGCCCTTCATGTCCGCGGCGCCGCGGCCGACGATGCGATCGTCGGTGCGCTCAACGCCGCCGTCGGGCCAGTTGGGGACCGTGTCGAAGTGCCCGACGAAGGCGATCGGGGCGCCGCCCGCACCCGTGCGGGTGACGACGGAGTCGCCGATCCGCTCGTGCTCGACGCCGAGCTCGGCGATCCGCTGCTCGATCCGGTCGGCCAGCGCCCCCTCGGCCCCGTACTCGGAGGGCGTGGCGACGAGGTCGAAGCAGATGTCGGCGACCGAGCCGCCGAGGAAGGGCCTAGACATCGACGTTGAGGTCGCGCAGGGCGTCGTTGAGGGAGGTCTTGCGGTCGGTGGACTCGGTGCGCTCGCCGATGATCAGCGCGCAGGGGACGTC
>CAIQOY010000156.1 GCA_903873565.1 uncultured Actinomycetes bacterium | reverse complement strand
GCCACGGACGCGCCGGGGCCGACCACCGCGTCGGGGCCGACCTCGGCTCCGGCGCCGATGCGCGCGCCCGCGCAGACCCGCACCGGGCCGACCAGCCGCGCGGCGGCGTCGACGTCGGCCGCGGGGTCGACGAGGATCGCCCCGTCCGCGCCGCCGAGGCGCGTGTGCACGCGCCCGCCGACGGCGTCGGCGTTCGCGGCGAGGAAGCTCTCGAGCGTGCCGATGTCGCGCCAGTACCCGTCGGAGCGGTGCGCGCGCAGGCCGCGCCCGACGAGGTCGGGGAAGATCTCGCGCTCGATCGAGGTCATGCGGTCGGCGGGGACGTCCGCGAGGACGTCGGGGTCCAGCACGTAGGCGCCGGCGTTGACCCACCACGGCGCCGGGCCAAGGCCGTCGGCGCTGGGCGGCTTCTCGACGAAGCGCTCGACCGCGCCGTCCGGGTCGGTCACGACCACGCCGTAGCGGGTCGGGTCGTCGACCGGGGTCAGGAGGATCGTCGCGCGCGCGCCCGTCTCGCGGTGCGCGGCGACCAGGGCGCCGAGGTCGGCGTCGCCGAGGACGTCGCCGTTGAGCGCCAGGTACGGCCCGTCGACGCGGCCGCGCGCCGCGTAGGCGATCGCGCCCGCGGTGCCGAGCGGCTCGGCCTCGACCACCACCTCGACCTCCACTCCGGGCGGCGGCTCGCCGATCCCGGCGGCCAGCCGCTCGGGCAGGTAGCCGCAGGACAGGATCACCCGCGTCACGCCGGCCGCGGCGAGGCGGTCGAGCAGGAGCGACGCGAAGGGCACGCCGCCGATCGGCAGCACGGGCTTGGGCTCGTCGAGCGTCAGGGGTCGCAGGCGGGTGCCCTCCCCGCCGACCAGCACGACCGCGATCACGCCTGCTCGAGCTCGCGATCCGGGTCCCGATCGGCGCGGCCGATCGGGACGTACGTGAACCCGGCCGCGACGGCCTCGTCGGGGTCGAGCAGGTTGCGGCCGTCGACGATCAGGGGGCGGCGCATCGCGCTGCGCACGGACTCGTCGAGGACGGCCCGGAACTCCGGCCACTCGGTCACGATCACCACGGCGTCCGCCTCGCGGACGGCCTCCTCGAGCGAGCCGGCGATCTCGACCTGCGCGGGCAGGACGCCGCGGGCCCGCACGGCGGCGACGGGGTCGAAGGCCACGACGCGGGCGCCCTCGGCGACGAGGCGCGAGGCGAGCACGATGCTGGAGGCCTCCCGCATGTCGTCCGTGTGGGGCTTGAAGGCGAGGCCGAGCAGGCAGATGCGGCGGTCGCGCAGGTCGCCGAGGCGCTCCTCGAGCTTGCCGATCACGCGCCGCTTCTGCAGCTCGTTGACCTCGATCACGGAGGCGAGGAGCTGGAACGAGTAGCCGGTGTTGCCCGCCAGCTGCTTGAGCGCGGTCACGTCCTTCGGGAAGCACGAGCCGCCGTAGCCGATGCCGGGGCGCAGGAAGCTCTGGCCGATGCGCGCGTCCATGCCCATCCCGCGCGCCACCTCCTCGACGTCGGCGCCGACCCGCTCGCAGACGTTGGCGATCTCGTTGACGAAGGAGATCTTCGTGGCCAGGAAGGCGTTCGAGGCGAGCTTGATCATCTCCGCGGAGGCCGTGTCCGTGGTCACGATCGGGGCGTTGAGGTCCTGGTAGAGGCGCGCGACCCGCTCGACGTCGTCGGGGCGGTCGCCGCCCACCACCACGCGGTCGGGCTCGCGGAAGTCGGCCACGGCCGACCCCTCGCGCAGGAACTCCGGGTTGGAGACGTAGCCGACGTCCTCGCGCCCGCGCGCGTCGAGCTCGGTGCGCACGCGCCGGCCGGTGCCCACCGGCACCGTCGACTTCATCACGAGGATCGCGCCCTCCGCGCTCGCCGGCAGCGCCTCGATCACGGCCTCGACGCGCGAGAGGTCCGCGTCGCCCGAGGCGGTCGGCGGCGTGTCGACACAGATGATCGCGATCCGCGCCGCGTGGAAGACGTCCTCCATGTCGAGCGTGAAGGTCAGCCGCTCGGCGTTGCGCTGCAGGAGCTCCGGCACGCCCGGCTCGTGGATCGGCACCTCGCCGCGCTGCAGCATCGCCACCCGCTCCGGGTCGATGTCGCGGCAGACGACGGGATGGCCGAGCTCGGCCAGGCAGGCCGCGGTCACGAGCCCGACGTAGCCGACGCCGATGACGCCGACGGGCTCGGGGCCGCTCACCGCGGCACCGTCTTGAAGCTCTTGGCCATCGCGATCATCGCCGCGTTCGGGATCCGCCCGGTCAGCGAGTTCTCGAGCCAGTAGGAGATGCCGTTCTGCTTCCAGCCCACGCGCTGAAGGCTAGCGCCGTTGAAGTACAGGAGCAGCGTGCGGCCCTGGTAGTTGCGGGTCGCGGTCGGCCCCTCGAGGATCGGCGGGTCGGTCCAGTCGATCGCCTGCACGCCGAAGACCTGGTCGTACGAGTCCGCCGAGTAGGTGACGTAGACGGCCTTGTGCCCGCCCGTCTTGTAGACGCGGTACGGCGGCTGGCTCGAGAACAGCGGGTCGCGGGTCTGCGCGCCCGCGTACAGCACCGTCGGCATCATCAGCGGGAAGCCGGCCTCGCGCTCGGCCTTGCGCCACATGTCGAGGTCGCGCTTGGGGTCGCGCGTGATCTGCGCCTCCTCCTTCTCGGGCAGGACCGGCACCTTCGGCGGCGCCAGGTCGCCGATGTAGGTCTTGCCGACGACGACCACGATCGGCTGCGTGACGGGCACGCCGCCCTGCTCGAGCTCGGCCTTGGCCGCCGCGTCGAGCGGCTTGATCTCGGAGTCGCCGCCGAACGCCTCGCCGATCGCCTTCGACGCGTCCTTCGCGCCCTGCACCGAGCCGTCGTAGTAGACGGTCGTGTAGAGGTAGGGCACGACGGAGTCGCCCGTGCTGCGGGCCAGCGTCCAGCCGGACTCCACGAGCTGCCAGGCCGCGTCGGCGGCCGCGGCGGGCGTGCCGTTGCCGTTGCGGACCTCGAGCGCCGTCTTCGCGGGGTCGTAGGTCTGCTTGACGGCCTTCTTCTTCGGGTCCTTGGCGACGTCGCGGTTGGCGATCGCCTCGCCCGACGCGAGGTCGGGGCGCACGAACCCGTTGACGACGCGCTGGATCTCCTCGGGCGAGGCCTCGAGCTTGCCCTCGTACGTGGACGACGGCGAGGTGTTCTCGATCCGGACCTGCACCATGTTGCCGCGCGGGATCGACGAGACGAGGCGCGCGTAGTCGAGCAGGAGCCGCGCGTCGGCGTTCTTCTTGTTCGAGCCGAGCACCTTGAGGTTGTCGCGCAGGATCGAGACGAGCTCGATCACGCGGGTCGCGGCGCCCCAGCGGTCGACGCGCTTCTTGAACTCGCGCACGAAGGTCTGCTGGCGCGCGTTGCGGACGATGTCGGAGTCGGTGTGCCGGTAGCGGGCGAAGGCGAGGGCGTCGGCGCCGCGCAGGAGCTGGTAGCCGGGCTGGATGTCGATCGAGGAGAAGTTGGTCGCGGCGGAGCCGTCGTTGACGTTGTAGTAGCGGCGGTCGACGGGCAGCCAGACGCCGCCGAACGTGCCGACGATGCGCTGGAAGGCCCGGAAGTCGACGGGGATCAGGTAGTTGATCGAGACGCCGGTCAGCTCCTTGACCGTGGCCAGGGCGAGCGGCTCCTGGCCGAGCTCGTAGGCCTCGTTGATCGGCCGCCGCCCGTAGCCGGGCACGTTCACGATCAGGTCGCGCGGGAACGACATCATCGCGATCGACTGCGTGCGCGGGTCGACGCGCACCAGCATCATCGTGTCGGAGCGGCCCGGGCCCTGGCCGGGCCGGCGGTCCTCGCCGATCACGAGCGCCGTGACGGGCTGGTCGGGCAGGGCCACGTCGAGCCCCTCCTGCGCCTCCTGCTGCTTGACGTCCTGCGTCTCCGTGATCGCGGAGACCGTGTCCTGCAGGTACCAGTAGGCGTAGCCGGCGACGCCGAGCCCGGCGAGCACGAGCAGCGCGGCCATCACGCCGACGACCTTCGGCCAGCGCCGCCGCGGCTTCCCCGGCTCGGTCTGGTAGACGCGCATCCCGGGCCGCGATCCCCCGCCGCCGGACCCGGCGGCCGCCGGCGGCCCCGCGGGGTCGGCCTCGCCCGCGCGGTGCACGGTCATCTTGCGCCCGCCGGGCGCCGGGGCGGGCGGCGCCTGCACGGCGGAGCGCGCCTCGGCGGCGCGGGCCACGTCCCCGGCGGGATCGGGCGGCGTCTCCGACACCGCGGGCTCCGCGGCGTCATCGGCTGGCGGCATTCCGTTCTCCACAGGGCATCCGGTGCCGGGCAGGGGCCCGAGCGCAGAGCGCCCCCGCCGGCTGCCCCACTATACCGACCGTCCTGCGCCGCGATCGGGGTGCCGGGGCACCGTCGCGTGCCGGATCTGCCAGCATCCACGCGGAATGGCCGCTGATTCGGGCATCGCGCTGGTCCGCCACGGCGAGACCGAGTGGAGCCGCTCGGGGCGCCACACGGGCCGCACGGACATCCCGCTGACCGATGCGGGACGGGACCAGGCCCGGGCCGCGGCCGGCCTCGTGCGGGGCCTCGCGCCCGCCCGCGTGCGGGTCAGCCCGCTCGGACGGGCCCGCGAGACCCTCGAGCTGCTCGGCCTCGGCCTCGACCCGCTCGTCGACCCCGACCTCGTCGAGTGGGACTACGGCGACCACGAGGGCGTCACGACGGCGGAGATCCGCGAGACCGTGCCGGGCTGGACCGTCTGGTCGGCGCCCTGCCCCGGCGGCGAGGCCGCCGATCAGGTGGCGGCGCGCGTCGACCGCGTGATCGCCGCCTGCCGCGCCGAGCCGGGGCTGACCCTGGTCGTCGCCCACGGCCACGTCCTGCGCGTGCTCGCGGCCCGCTGGCTCGGGCTTGAGCCGGAGGGCGGCCGGCTGTTCCGGCTCGATACGGCGACGGTGTCGGTCCTCGGCTGGGAGCGCGAGAGCCCCGTCGTCCTGTCCTGGAACCTGCGCGCCGCGCCCTAGCGGGCGACGAGGTCCAGGATCACGGGGCAGCCCTCGAGCCCGGCGGCCTCGCGCAGGCGGTTCTCGAGGTAGTAGGCGTAGTCGCGCGTGATCAGCTTGCGGTTGTTGACCGTGACCCGGAAGCGCGGCGGGCGCGTCTGCACCTGCGCCCCGTAGAGCACCTTCAGGCGCGTGCCGTGCACGAGCGGCGGCTGGCGCTGCTCGACGGCGGCCTGCAGCGCGCGGTTGACGGCCGGCGTCGACATGCGCCGCGCATAGGCCCCGTAGAGCTCCTCGATCCGGTCGAGCAGGCGGTCGAGGCCGCGGCCCGTCACCGCCGACGTGGTCACGATCGCCGGCCTCTGGCGCAGCTTGCGCTCGATGCGCCCGCGCAGGTCGTCGAGGTCGACGTCGGAGGCGTCCCACTTCGAGACCACGACGAGCGTCGCGCAGCCGGCCTTGCGGGCGCGATCGGCGACGTCGAGGTCGTGGTCGACCAGCCCCTCGGCGCCGTCGATCAGGACGAGGGCCACGTCGGCGCGCTCGGCGGCGGCCATCGCGCGCTTCTCGCTCCAGTACTCGACCTCCTGGCGCTGGGCGCGCTTGCGGCGCAGCCCCGCCGTGTCGATCAGCCGGAACGAGGTGTCGCCGCGCACGAGCACCGTGTCGATCGCGTCGCGCGTCGTGCCCGGCTGGTCGGAGACGATCACGCGCGGCGAGCCGATCAGCGCGTTGAAGAGCGACGACTTGCCCACGTTCGGACGGCCGAGGATGGCGACGCCGATCTCGTCGGCGACGCGCTCGGTGCGGGCCGCGCCGGGGATCGCCTCGAGCCGGTCGACGAGCAGGTCGAGCAGGTCGCCCGAGCCGGAGCCGTGGATCGCGCTCACGGGCTGCGGCTCGCCGAGGCCCAGGGAGTGGAACTCCAGCGCCGCGTCGTCGCCGCCCGACCCCTCCGCCTTGTTGGCGGCGAGGATCACGGGCATCTTGGCGCGGCGCAGGATCTCCGCCACCTCGAGGTCGCCGGGCATCACGCCCGCCTTGGCGTCGACGACGAACAGCGCGAGGTCGGCCTCGGCCAGCGCCGCGTGGGCCTGCTCGGCGACCTCGCCGGCCATCAGCGTCTCGCCGCCGAGGTCGATGCCGCCCGTGTCGACGAGGCGCAGGCGCTTGCCGTTCCACTCGACGTCGACCTCCTTGCGGTCGCGCGTCACGCCCGGCTCGGAGTGCACGACGGCGTCGCGGCGGCCCGCGAGGCGGTTGCAGAGGGTCGACTTGCCGACGTTGGGGTAGCCGACGACGGCGACGACGCCGAGCAGGGGCAGCTCCTCGGGGAGGTCCTCCCCCTCCTCGCCCTCGTCCCGGCCGCGCCGGCGCCGCGCCCGCGGCGGCTCGCGGCCGCTCACGACGCGTCCTCCCCGGCGGCCGGCTCGGGCGG
>CAIQOY010000155.1 GCA_903873565.1 uncultured Actinomycetes bacterium | reverse complement strand
GCTCGCCGCGGCGGAGTTGGCAGTCGGGCCGTTGTTGTTGGAGGCGTCCTGGACCGCGTTCGCGTTGACGGCGAGGGTGACGGTGCCGCTCGGGGGCGACGTCGCCGTGAGCGTGATCGTGTAGACCGTGTTGAGGCCGCTCGCGGGGGAGACGGATGCGACGGTCCAGCCGGTCGAGGTCCCGCCGATCGTGACCTCGTTGGTGGCGAGCCCGCTCACCGGCTCGTCGAACGTGGCGGTGAAGATCAGCGAGGACGCGTTCGTGGGTGATGCGGTGGCTGCGGTCACGGCCACCGTCGGCGCGGTCGTGTCCGTCGCGATCACGGTCAGCGAGTAGGTCTTGGTGGCGGTCTTGGGCGTGCCCGACGTCGAGTCGGTGGCGCGGATCGTCACCGAGAAGGAGCCGCTGGCCGAGGGCGTGCCGCCGATCGTGGCCCCGGACAGCGTCAGGCCGGTCGGCAGCGCGCCGGCGGTGATCGCCCACGTGTAGGGGCTGGTGCCGCCGGAGGCGCTCAGCGTCTGGGAGTACGCGCTCCCCGTGGCGCCCGACGGGAGGCTCGCCGTGGTGATGGTCGGCGCGGACGGGTCGATCGATACCTCATTGGCCCCGCTCGAGGAGTTCGTGATCGACTCGGAGCCGACGGAGCCGGCCACGCCGTTCGCGATCGAGCCGCTCGACTTGACCTTGTACGTGAGGACCGCGGTCCCGGGGCCTGAGCCCGTGGCGGCCGGGATCGTGTAGGGGCCGGAGAAGACGAGCGCGCCCGACTGCAGCTGCGGATCGGCGATCGTCGATCCCGCGAGCTGCGTCTGCCCCGTGACGATGCACCACTGGACGCCGCTGCCGGGCGTCGGCGTGTCGCGGATCAGGTCCAGGATCGCCGCCGAGGACGAGGTGTTCGAGATCGTCACCTCGTAGGAGATCTGGTAGTAGCTCGTCCCGCTGCCCGTGCAGTCGGAGACGCCGCTCGTCACCGCCGTGGCCCCCTTCGAGAACGAGGTCGTGACCGTGGTGGCGGCGAGGTTGACCTGGGCGGCCGGGTCGTAGCTGCCGGTGTACTTGACCTGCGCTCCGGAGGCGATGTTCTGGGCCGGGCGGATCGGGGTGGTCGTGTTCCTGGCGCTGCGGACGTTGAAGGAGTAGGTGGCGGTGTAGGCGCCGCTCGCGGTGGGGTATACGCGCAGGCGGTCGCGGGTGGTCGTGCCGCCGAGCACCAGGCTGACGCCCGTCAGCGTGAACGTGTCCGCCGGCCACGAGTCGGACATCGCCGGGGCCATCGAGAACACGCCGTTGCCCCCGTCGCGGTCACTGCTCGGGCCGCTGCCCGTCGACCCGGTGTCGCCGACGGCGGTCACGGTGAAGTTCGAGCCGACGGACGGGGCGGTCGTCGAGGCGCTGACGCTCGTGACCTTGTTCGCGCTCGCGGAGATCACGTTGATGATCTGGCTGAAGCCGTCCGTGTAGGTGCAGACGGCGGTCCCGCCGGCGCTGGGCTTGCCGTTGAAGATCTCCACCGTGAAGGTCTGGTTCGACGCGGTCTCGGCGAGCGCGGTCAGGTAGGCGAAGGCGAGCGGCCGCCCCGCGGCGGACGTTCCGCGGGCCGGGATCGCCGTGCTCTGGTTCGTCGCGAGCCCGAGCTTCGTGGCGTCGCTGAAGCCGCTCACCCGCACCCAGACGTCGCTGCCGAGCACGGAGGAGTTCGCCTCTTGGAGCTCCCAGCCCGCGTAGCCCGAGCGGTTGGCGGTCCCGATGTCGGCGTAGAACGGGCGGTAGGCCACGCCCACCGGCCGATGCAGCGGCGTGACGGTGACGTCGCCGCCGGCGCCGGCGACGCACGGTGCGGCCTGCGCCGAGGCCGCGAAGACCGAGCCGGCGGAGACGGCCACGGCCAGGATGGCGATGAGGCGTACCCGGAAGCGGCGCGGGAGGGACGGGGTGGGAGACGGCGAAGCGGCCATGGCGGGATTCGCGGCCCGTGCGCCTGCAGGGCCGCGTCAAGGAACAGTCGTACCTCTCGTGGCCGCACTTGTATCAACAATCGGGCCGGGTGCGCACTCATGTGCACGCCGAGATCCGCCGATTTCCGCACACATGTGCGGCGATCGCCCGCGGAACGGGCCCGAATGGCGATGGCTACAGGCGTTGCGGCGCCACCGGTCCGCCGTGCGCCGGATCACACGCGCGCGGCTAGCGGGGCGCGAGCAGCTCGTCCCACGAGCAGAGCTTGACGCGCGGGCGCCCGTGGGGCTCCCCGAGCGCGCGCTCGTGGGCGTCGATGGCGCGCCAGTGGCCGTACTCGATCGCGTCGGGCCGGCGGTCGGCGATCAGGGCCTCGACGGCCTCGGCGCTCGGCTCCGGGGGCGCGGGCAAGCGCCCGGCGGCGAGGTCGGCGAGAAGGGCGTCGGCGGTCTCGACGGCGTCCTTCTTGTTGGTGCCGATGACGCCGCTCGGTCCGCGCTTGATCCAGCCCGTGCAGTAGACGCCCGGGACGGGCGCGCCGCCCGCGTCGAGGGCGCGGCCCTCGGCGTGCGGGATCGTGCAGCGCCGCTCGTCGAAGGGCACGCCCTCGACGGGCAGGCCCCGGTAGCCGACGCTGCGCAGGACGAGCCCGCAGGGGATCGTCTCGGTCTCGTCGGTGGCCACGGCTCGCAGCGTGCCGTCGTCGGCGCGCTCAAGCCGGTTGCGCACCAGCACGATCTCCTCCACGCGGCCGTCGCCGCGGATCTCCAGCGGCGAGACCAGGTAGCGCAGGGTCACGCTGCGCGGCTTGGCGGTGCGGGCCCGCTGCGCGTACTCGAGCACGGTCTCGACGTTGCGCTGGTCGGGCTGCGC
>CAIQOY010000154.1 GCA_903873565.1 uncultured Actinomycetes bacterium | reverse complement strand
TTCAGCGTCGTGGAGTTCGAGTCGAAGATGCCCGCCGCCGGCGAGATCAGCTGCGTCGGCAGCCGCATCGTCGTCTCCGCATCACCCGTCGAGCGCTGGTTCGACACCGTGATCGCGGTCAGGCCGACCGTGGCCTCGATCTTGAGGTTGCGCTTGAGGGCCTTGCGGCCGCGCTGGTTGATCTTGACCTTGACGATGATCGTCTTCTTGCCGCTCTTGGCCTTGACCGTGGCCTTGCCGATCGACACCTTCTTGTCCGCACGGACGTTGATGCCGTCACCCTGACCGAGCAGCACGTACTGCGGCGCCGTCACGTTCACCGTGCAACGGTCGAGCAGCTGACCCTCGGGCGCGTTGCACGGCACCTCTGCCGTGATCGGCTGGTCCGGCGGGATGGTGCCGTCCGGCGACGTGGACGAGCCGAGATCGAGCGTGATCTCCGCCGGGATGTCCGTCACCTTCAGGGCCGGACCCGGGGTGGGCTTGCCGGAGCTGGTGGTGGAAGTGGGAGACGAGGGCGTGGCCGACGCGCTCCCGCACCCGCTGATCGGCCCGACCACGTTCGAGCCTGCGGACCCGATGCCGGCAGACGGATGGGTCGCCCGTACCGACGCCCGCAGGTACTTGCCGTCATCGGCCGCGGTCAGCGTGTACGTCTTCGCCGTGCCGACGGTCTCCGTCGGCGGCGCCAGAGCGGCGGCGTTCGAGCGGATCCACGTGTACGTGTACGTGTTCCCCGAGCCCGTCACCCACATGCCGTCCGACACCGTGAGCGTGCAACCGGACTGCGTGACGGCTGGGGGGACGAGGTTCGAGATGCTGCCGCTGCTCCCGCCGCTACCGCCGCCGCTGCCGCCGCTGGAGCAGGTGTTCGAATCGTCCGTGGAGTAGTGGATGGCAGAGCCGCCGACCACGACGTACCGACAAAGCTTCCACGACCCGGTCACGTCCTCAGGCGTCGCACCGCTGATCGGCGGCGCGGTGGACCACGACCCGCCGATCCCGGTTGCGACCCAGGTGTTGCCCGTGCTGTCGACGACAAGCCACTTGTTGTTCGACTCCACGACACCGCGGACATTCGCGGCCGTCAGCCCATAGAGCGAAGAAGCCGTCCAGTTCGACCCCGGGTCACCGGTGGATCGGTAGACGCCGAAGCCGCCGACGATGACGAGGCCGGTGGTGCGCGAGGGCCCGGGGTTGCCCAGGGTGTAAGACGCCGCTGCGGCGACGACCGGTCCGTTTTCACCCGTGAAGGGCGCCGAGATACCACGCTGATTGCTCACCGCCGGGGCGCTTGGCGAGGTGTAGGAGTACACAATCGCCGTCGTGGAATTCGCGGGAGTGCTGCCGGTACCGAACGACCAGAGGCGGTACTCGATCGGCGTGGCGTTCGGCACCTGGTAGTACGCGGCAGCCGAGTAGTTGACCGTGCCGACGTTTGAGGACTGCGCGAAGTCCTCAAACCGCTGGTTCCCGTTGCCGCTTCTGAGCACGAAGCCGTTGGACGAGTACAGGAACATGGCACCGCTGTCTCCGACGCTCGCCGTGTTCCAGTTGCCGCACGCGGAGGCGCAGGCATCACGCCGTGTACTGTCGGTGCCCGTGGCGGTGGTGACCTCCCCCCACGTGGTACCCGTCGAGTTGCCGTACATGACCTTGTCGCCATCACCGACAGCCCAGAACACGCGATTGTCGTTGAGGCCGCCGAACGCAATGTCGTTCCAGGCTCCGGCGACCCCGGAGCTGCGTACCGTCCAAGACTGACCGTCGGTACTCGTCAGCAGATCGTTGGTGCCGAGGCTGGAAGTCGGCTTCGTCACGGCAACGAAGAGCTGCCCATTCGGGTTCTGGCTCTCGTTCCACGCCACGGCAACGATCGGACCATTGGGCGTGCCCGAGATCGTGCCCGCCGACCATGAGAGCGCGGCGCTGGCGGCGGCCGGCACCGACAGGAGGCCCGCGAGTACCGCGACAAGGCAGAGCAGGGACTTCTTCATGGGGCCTCCCAAACGGGTCATTGCGTAGTCAGCGCGCGGAAACTCGACAGCGAATCGCGCCGCGCTGCGTGGGAATGTATCCAATCGCCGTCGTGAAAACCGAACGGCTTGCACACGTGTGCGATGGCCGTCAGAGAACGTACGGGCAGTGCCGGCAGCCGCGCTCGCAGCAGAACCCCCGCTCGGCGTGCACCGCGGCCGTCATCACGAACAGCCCCGTGACGGGATCGAGGTAGCCCATGTCGCCGCGCTGGAGCGCGGCGGCGTGCTCGGCGAGGATCTCGTCCCGGGCCGGATGGGCCGGCGAGAGCCGCATCGGGTGCGGCTCGGTCAGCGGCCGGTCGGCGAGGGGGGTGCGCTCGGGCATACGGTGGTGTATCGCATGGCCCCCGGACGCGGCGCGGCGCCACTACCATTCGGCGCATGGGCATCTTCTCGCGCGCATCGCATGAGCACCTCGACGAGGCCGCGGCCCTGCCGGGCCGCGAGGAGGCCGTCCCGGTGCCCGAGCGCCACGAGGTGCTCGGCACTCCGCTCGTGGGGCCGTTCCCCGAGGGGTTGGAGTCGATCGTCGTCGGGATGGGCTGCTTCTGGGGCGCCGAGCGCAAGCTCTGGCAGCTGCCGGGCGTGTACACCACGGCCGTGGGCTACGCGGGCGGCTTCACCCGCAACCCCACCTACCGCGAGACCTGCACCGGCCGCACCGGCCACACGGAGGCGGTCCTCGTGGTCTACGACCCGGCCGTCCTGCCGGTCGAACAGCTCCTGAAGGCGTTCTGGGAGGGCCACGACCCGACCCAGGGCAACCGTCAGGGCAACGACGTCGGCACCCAGTACCGCTCGGCGATCTACACGACGAGCGAGGCCCAGCTGGCGGCCGCGAACGCCACCCGCGCCGCCTACCAGCAGGCGCTCAGCGCCGCCCACAAGGGCGACATCACCACCGAGGTCGCGCCGCTCGGCGACTTCTACTACGCCGAGGACTACCACCAGCAGTACCTCGCGCCCACGAAGAACCCGAACGGCTACTGCGGGCTCGGCGGCACGGGCGTCACCTGCCCGGTCGGGGTCGGCCTCCCCGCCGACTGAGCGGCGCCCCCGGCTAGGAGCGCGGCACGTTGAAGTTGCCCTGCGCCACCAGCAGCCAGCGCTCGCCGGTCCAGCGCCAGACCGTGAGCATGGGCGCCGGGCTCGGGGCGTAGGCCTGGCCGTTGACGGTGAGCACCGAGGTCGCCGTGGCCCGGAAGGTCAGGATCCGCCCCGAGCGGCGCACCTGGCCCTGCGTGAAGTCGTAGTCGCGCAGGTCCGGGAGGTTCGCGAGGTAGCGCGTCTTGTCGGCCCACGAGCCGTCGGTGCGCTGGATCAGGAAGGCGTCGTCGAGCAGCCGGTCGAGCTTGGCCTGGTCCTTCAGGATCAGGAGGTCCGAGTAGGCGCTCATCAGGGCGATCCCGCTCGCGCGGCGATCGGTCAGGGCGCTCGTGTCGGGCGGCTTCGCGGCCTGCGCGGCGGCCGGCGCGAGCGCGAGGACGGCGAGGGCGAGGAGGCAGGCGAGACGGCGCATGCCGCGATCCTACCGCCGGCCCCGGGGCCCCTCAGATGCCGGCGATCCGCTCGCCCCACTGGTCGGCGCGGGCGCGCAGGAACTCGAACCAGGCGAGGTCCTCGACGCCGGGGTCGAGGCCGACGTGCCCGCCGATCGCCACCACGAGCGTGCCCTGGTCGACCTCCACGAGCGGGTGGAGGTCCGCCTCGAGGAGCGACGTGAGCACCACGGGGTCGAGCAGCTCCGTGACCTGCACCGGGTCGTGGCCCTCGCGCACCTCGATCTCGAAGCGTTCGTCGACCTCGGCCGACTGCGTCTCGAACGCCGACCAGTCGTCGAAGACCCCGCCGAGCGCGTCGTGCGCATCGTCGCGCACCGCGACCCGCAGGCCCTCGCGGCCCGCGAAGCGGGCGATGGCGAGCGACAGCTTGACCTCGTAGCGGTTCTTGCCGCTGCCCACCGCGTACGTGTAGTGCGCGAGGACGCCCTGCGGGTCGCCGCCGAGGCTGCCGACCAGCGCCGGGCCGAGGCCGCCCTTGCGCCGGAGGAGCGGGGTCGTCGAGGGGTTGTCGACGCCCGACGCGTACGCGAGCCCGCGCGGGCCGCCCCACGCGGTCAGGACCTCGCGGTTGCGGCGCGCCTGCGCGTTGCGGCGCGCCCACTTGAAGGGCCCGACGGCCAGCGCCGCCCCGCCGAGGAGCGCCGGACCCGACCAGACCGCCCAGTCGGCCATCAGCCACCAGACGAGCGCGGACAGCAGCAGCCCGGCGCCGGCGCCGGCCACCACGACACCCCAGGGGCCCGGGCGCGCCTCGGGGTCCGACACGCCGACCTGGCCGATCGTCTCCATGCGGCGAGTCTAGGCAGCGCGGCGCCCTGTGCGGCGGGCCCCGGTATCCTGCCCGGGCCCGGAGCGGTGTCCGAGTGGTTGAAGGAGCACGATTGGAAATCGTGTAGGCGGGGTTGACTCGTCTCGGGGGTTCGAATCCCCCCCGCTCCGCCTCCGCGGTGTAGGATCTCCGAACACTCGTCCCGGGAGGACACATGTTCGCCATCCGCTCGACCGCCACGGCCATCGCCGTCGGCCTGATCGCCCTCGCGCTCGCCGCCTGCGGCTCGTCCGACGTGGAGACCGGACCGGCCCTCGAGGAGGCCAACAAGGCCTTCGCCGACCTCGGCGTCACGATCTCCTGCCCCGATACCGTCGACCCCGCCGCGGAGTTCACCTGCACGCTCACGGGCCCCGG
>CAIQOY010000153.1 GCA_903873565.1 uncultured Actinomycetes bacterium | reverse complement strand
GGCGGGCGGCAAGCGCCCGGTGCACACCCTCTCGCCCGCGATGGTGGTCGACGGCCAGCGGATCGTGGGCATCTCCACGCCGAGCGCCGACGGCCAGGTGCAGGCGCTCCTGCAGGTCATCCTCGCCCACCTCGACGAGGGGGCGGAGATCGGCGATGCCTGCGACCGCTCGCGCTGGCGCGTCGTGGGCGACCTCCTGCGGGTCGAGGAGGACATCGATCCGGAGCTCGCCGAGGGCCTCGCCGCCCTCGGGCACGAGGTCGTGCCGGCCCCGGTCGGCGACAGCCTGTTCGGCAGCGTCTGCGCCTCGGAGGCCGACCTCGCGTCGGGCCTCGTCTCCTGCTGGGCCGATCCGCGGCGCGAGTCGTGGGCGGGGGCCTGGTAGCCGCTCAGCCCTCGAGCTCGGCGAGCAGCGTGATCGCCCCCGCCTTGTCGAGCGGCTCGTTGAGCCAGGCGCACGAGAAGCTCTGCACGCAGGAGGGGCAGCCGTTGTCGCACGGGCAGTTCTCCGCGATCGCGCGGGCGGCGCGCGCCACGGTGGCCAGCTCGCCGAAGGCGGCGCGCACGATGCCGGCGCCGCCCGCCCGCGACTCGTGGATCACGATCGTGGGCGAGCCGGTGTCGGGGTGCTCGTCGGCGGAGAGGCCGAGCAGGTCGCCCGGGTCGCAGGGCGCGGCCAGGGGCAGGGCGGCGGTCAGGAGGTGCTCGGCGGCGTGCAGGGCGCCGAGGCTCGGCGGCTCGTCGGAGGGCGGGCGCACGAGCCAGAGCGCCTTCGTCCGGTACTCGCGCGCGGGCAGGTCGAGCGGCCGCTGGTCGATCACGGAGAGGTCGTCGGTGCGGCGGCGCTGGTAGCCGATCACCTGCGAGCGCACGTCGGCCTCGCCGAGGCAGGCGCGCCAGTTGCCGAGCCACTCGTCGCGCTCGGGCTCGTCGAGGCCGACCGCGGTCTGGGCGCGGGGCACCGTGAACCAGTCGCCGCGGAAGGGCTCGACGATCGCCTCGCCGGTCTCGAGGTCGAGCTCGCGCACGAGGTAGCGCTCGCCCTGGCTGAGGTGGACGGCGCCCGGGTGCACGGCGCGGGGCGCGCGGTCGTGCTCGACGTCGCCGATCACGGCGCCCGTCTCGCCCTCGATGATCGCCACGACGCGGCTGTCGGTGCTGCGCAGGGAGATCCGCGTGGCCGGGTCGTCGGGACCGGCCCAGATCAGGCCGGCCTGCGTCACGGAGAAGGAGTCCGGGTCGAGCTCGAGCAGGGCCTCGGCGTCGTCGACGACGCGCACGCCGAGGATCGCCTCGTCGCGGGACGAGACCGCGGCCTCGGCGGCGGCGCAGGCGAGGTGCGCGAGGCGGATCTCGAGGTTGTCGGGGTCGAGGGCGATCCGCTCGACGGGGCGGCCGAGCAGGGCGTCGGGGTGGCGGGCGAACCACTGGTCGAGGGCGTCCTCGCCGAGGACGAGCACCCCGAGCCCGCGCTCCCGGCGGCCGGCGCGTCCCCATTCCTGGCGCAGCCCGGCCACCGACCCGGGGAAGCCGACCACCACCGAGCAGTCGAGGTCGCCGATGTCGATGCCGAGCTCGAGCGCGCTGGTCGCCACCACGGCGCGCAGCTGGCCGTCGGCGAGGCGCCCCTCGATCGCGCGGCGCACCTCCGGCGGGTAGCCCGCGCGGTACGGCTCGACGCGGCCCGCAAGGGCGGGCGCCCGGCGGCCGAGCTCGTCGCGCACGCCGCGCAGGATCAGCTCCACGAGCTGGCGGCCCGGGGCGAAGCAGATCACGCGCTGGCCGTCGATCACGAGCTGGCTGACGAGGCCGACGGCCTCGTGGATGCGGCTGGCGCGGCGGCCGCTGGCCGGGTCGATCAGGGC
>CAIQOY010000152.1 GCA_903873565.1 uncultured Actinomycetes bacterium | reverse complement strand
TGCTCTCGGGTGCCGAAGAAGACGTGCGCGTGCGCGACCTGCTCCTCGGCGCGGTCGACGATGGCGCGATCGCCTGGCCGGAGGAGTTGGCGGTGGCACTGCCCACCCTCGGCTTGGCCAACGATGTCCGCGCATTCCTCGCGCGCATGCGCGAACTCGGCCTGGACTCCGCCGACCTCGCGGAGGCTGCCGAATCGCTCAGTCACCCCGCGTGGGCAGCGCTCGCGCGCTTTGCCGATATCGAGGACGAGGTCATGGCCCTCGAGGGCGTCATCGACTACAGCCGCCTTATCGCGCTGGCCGCGCACCTCGCAGGCAGCGCGGATGCCGCGCCTCTGCGGGCATCGCTGTCGTGCGTCTACGTCGACGATGCGCAGGAGGCCGACCCGCTGCAGGCTCACCTCCTCCGGGCCCTCGCCGTCCCCACCCTGGTCGCCTTCGCCGATCCCGATGTCAGCGTCTACGGCTTCCGGGGGGCCGACCGCGAGGCGGTGGCACGACTGCTCGGCGATCGGGTCGTCGTGCTCCAGCACTCGTACCGCGGAGGCGTGCACCTGCGCTCGGCGATCGCGTCCGTCCAGCGGGGCACGTCGCTGGCCAGCCTTGCCGCCGATGACCTGCGCCGCTACCGCGCGCCCCTGCCCGGCGATGCTGACGACGAAGTGTCGGTGCTGTCCTTCGATTCACCCGGCGACCTCGCCGCTCACATCGGGCGCGACCTGCGCGCGCGTCATGTTGCCGGCCTGGACTGGCACCGCATGGCGGTTCTCGCCCGCGGACAGGGTGACATCGAGGTGATGCGCCGCGGGCTCGAGATGGCGGGCGTGCCGGTGCGCGTGATGTCCGACGATGTGCCCCTGCGCGCCGAACCCGCGGTCGCGGTGCTGCTCGCAGCACTCGAAGCCGCGCTCGATCCGCAGGCGATCACGGCGACCACGGCCGTCGACCTCGTCAGCGGGCCGCTGGGCTCCATCGATCCACTCGATCTGCGCGTCCTCATGCGCGCCCTGCGGCAGGCGCACCGCGCCGCTCGGCCGGGGGCCGCCGCGCCTGGCGGCACCACGCTGCTGGCCGATGAGTTGCGTGCCGCTGTCGAGTCGGGGCACGTGGAGATGTCGACCGAGCTCGCCGAGGACGCGGCGCTCATCCGTGGTCGTGTCCACGACGTGGGGCGGGTGCTCGGGCGTGCGCGCGAGCAGGCCCGCGCCGGAGCGCCACCGGGCGAGATCCTCTGGACCATCTGGTCCGGTGCCGGTGGGTCGCGCCCGTGGGCGGAGCGCCTGCGCCGAGCCGCGCTGGCTGGGCACCGCCCCTCGTCCCACGACCTCGACGCTGTCGGCGCGCTCTTCGACGCGGCCGAGCGATTCAGCGATCGCTATGCCGGCGTGGTTGGCGCGCCGGCGTTCCTGTCCTCGCTGAGCAGTCAGCGCGTTCCGGCCGAGTCCGTCTCGGCGCGCGGCATTGACGACGATGCGGTCGTGATCGCCACCGCCCACCTCGCGGTCGGCCGCTCCTGGCGCCATGTTGTCATCGTGGGTGCCCAGGAGGGAGCCTGGCCGTCGCTGCGCGGACGATCGAGCATCCTGCATGTCGAGCAACTCGACGGCCTGACCCGCGGTGCGGCGTTCGATGTGCATGCTCTGGCCCGGCAGGAGGCGGCGGTCCAGGTGGCCGAAGATCGACGCCTCTTCGCACTCGCGCTCTCGCGCGCCGAGCAGACCGCCTGCGTGGCCGTCGTGGCCTCCGAGCAGATGACGGGCGATCAGCCCAGCCGATTCGTCGACGACCTCGGCGTGCCAGCGCGCCACCTCCCGGGGCGTCCCGCTCGACCGCTCACGCTGGAGGGCCTCGTCGCCGAACTCCGCACGGTCGCGCAGGATCCAGCGGCGAGCGAGGGCCTGCGCGTGGAGGCGGCGCGCCGGCTGGCCGACCTCGCGGATCTCGAGGAGGGCGGCGATCGCCTCGCACCGCTTGCCGATCCCGCGGCGTGGTGGGGGCTGCACGAGCGCACGACCGGCATCGCGCCGGTGCGTCCGGTCGATGAGCCGATCGCGCTGTCCGCCTCGGCGCTTGACGGCCTGCAGGCCTGTCCGCGTCGGTGGTTCCTCCAGCGCGAGGCACATGCCGACGCCCAGAGATCGGGTGCGCTGTCGTTCGGGTCGATCGTTCACGCCCTGGCCGAGGCGGTGGCGCGGGGTGACCTGCCCGCCGACCCCGATGTCCTCGAAGCGAGCGCCGATCTCGTGTGGGATCACCTGCCCTTCGATGCGCCCTGGCACGCCGAAGCCGAACGCGCGGCCCTGCGCGAGGTCATCCG
>CAIQOY010000151.1 GCA_903873565.1 uncultured Actinomycetes bacterium | reverse complement strand
CTGGTCCTGAGCGACGTGGAGACCACCGCGATGACGGCGTACTGGACGCCGCCGGCCGACGACGGGGGCTCCGCGATCACCGGCTACGACGTCGCCGTCTCGACGGGCGGGACGCCCGTGTCCACGACGCGCGTGACCGACCCGACCACGCGGATCACGGGCCTCACCGGCGGCACGACCTACGACGTCTCCGTGACCGCGGTCAACGCCGTCGGCTCGTCGGCCACGGCGGCCACCGGATCGCAGGCGACCTCGGCGCCCGGCACGGCGACCGATCCGGCCACGAGCCTCGTCTTCAGCGCTGTGTCCAGCTCCGCGATCACGGCCTCGTGGACCGCGCCGGCCGCGGTCAGCGGCTGGCCGACCCTCGGCTACCAGGTCCGGATCGACGGCGGGCCCCTGACCTGGGTGCCCGCCCCGACCACGTCGTACACGGCGAGCGGCCTCTCCCCCGGCACGTCGTACGCCTTCTCGATCACGGTCGTCAACGGCGCCGGCTCCTCCACCCCGCTGACGGGCAGCCGATCGACGCTCGCGACCGTCCCCGCCGCACCGACGGCCCTCGTCTTCGGCCCGGTCACGTCGACGACGGTCACGGCGACCTGGACCGCGCCCACGTACACCGGCGGGTCGTTCGTCACCGGCTACCGGGTCAGCGTCGACGGCGGCGGCGCCGTCGCCGTCGCGGGCACCACGTACACGGCGACGGGGCTCACCCCGTCGGCGTGGCACACATTCTCCATCGTGGCCGAGAACGCCATCGGCACGTCGACGTCCGACCTGTGGGGCGCCGCCTCCACCAGCGCGCCGCCGGGCTCGCCGCGGATGGCGGCGACGTCGGTGACCCTCGGGTCGGCCAGCACCGTCACCCTGACCGGCTTCACCGCCCACTCGACGCAGACCATCGAGGCGACGGCGCCGGACGGGACGACGAGCACCTTCACCGTGACGGTCGACGCCAGCGGGTCGGGCACCGCCTCCTACACCCCGACGCAGGCCGGCGCCTACGGCCTGGTCAGCGCCCCGGCGCCGACGTCGGCCGCCTTCACCGCGACCGCCCCGCCGGCACCCGATCCCGCGCCCGCCGGTCCGCCGGCGGAGGCGGGGCCGTCGAGCAACGCACCGGCGCCCCGCGCGGCCCCCACGATCACGATCACCGGCCGGCCCGGGCGGGGCCGCCAGGCGGGCCTGATCCTCGTCCGCGGCACGACCACCGGGCTCGCCGGCGAGCGCGTGACCGCGCACGTGCGGCTCGCCGGACGGCGCTCGTACGTCGTGCGGGGCTCGCGGCAGGTGGACGCCCGCGGGCGCTTCGCCTGGCAGCTGCGCGTCGGGCGCACCGCCTCCGTCTACTTCACGAGCGCCGACGGGACCCGGTCCAACCGGGTCGTGATCGCCGTGCGCACGGCCAGATCAGCGGATCGTGACCACGAGCGTCGCGCCCGCCGCTGACCGGCGCAGGTCCCAGTCGCCGGGGGCGATGCGGTCGAGCCACTGCAGGCCGAGCCCGGCCAGGTCCGCGGCGTCCGCAGCGCGCCCGCGCGAGCCGTCATCCTCGATCGAGAGCGTGAGGCAGCCGCCGTCGGCGCGCCCGGCGATCGTGACGCGGGAGGCGTCGCCGTGGCGCGCGGCGTTCGCCAGGCCCTCCTCGATCACCCGGGTCGCGACCAGCCACTGATGCGGCGGGCACGCCTCAGCCGCGGGCAGGGACACCCGCACGTCGAGGACGCCCGTCCAGGCCCCGACGATCTCCGCGATGCGCGCGTAGCCGGCCGGGCGCTCCTGCCACGGCGGGGCCGCGGCGTCGAGGCTCTGGATCGCGCCGAGCCGCATCAGCACCGCGGCGCTGACGCCGCCCATGGTGCCCGCCTCGCCGCTGGCGGCCGCCTCCCGCAGCTGCAGGGCGAGGGCGGCGAGCTCGGACTGCACCGAGTGGTGCATGAAGACGCTCAGCTGCTGCGCGTCCTCGTGGCCGCCGCCGTGCCGGGACAGGAGGCCGATCGCGTCGGCGTCGACGCGGGCCTGCAGCCCCGCGATGATCCGCTGGCGCTGGCGCCCGGCCTCGACGGCCATGGCGATCAGGAGGGTGGTGATCGGCGCCTGCACGGCCACGACGACCTCCGACAGACGATCGGCCGCCAGCCCGAGGCGGCCGTCGGCGACCAGGGCGCTGCCCGCGAGGAGCAGGGGCGGCAGCGCGACCAGGGCGCAGACGGCGCTGGCGGTGGCGCGCGCCGGCCAGCGGCGCGCGGCGAGGACCGAGAGGCCGAGCACGGTGCCCGTCACGGCGAGGAAGACCGCCGTGAACCAGAGGCCCGGCACGACGCCGACCCGCACGACGGCGCCGATCCCGACCAGCACGGCGAAGAAGCCGAGGATCGCGCGCAGGGGCAGTTGCCACGCCCCGAGCGCGGTCAGGAGCAGGCTGCGGGTGGAGATCGGCGGGCGGTCCGGCAGCGCGCCCTCCCACATCGCCCGGCTGGCCGGTCGCAGCTGCGCGTCGATCGCCGAGGTCAGGAGCGCCGCGGCCTCCTCGAGCCGGTGCGGGTCGACGGGCCCCGCGAGGAGGGCGCCCGCCCGGCGGATCGTCTCGTCGAGCTGAGCCTTGATCGCCGACCACGCCGCGAGGACCTCCGGGTCGACGACGGCGTCGTCACGTCCGACCCGCTCGAGCAGGAGCGCCCGGTCGAGCAGGGCGTGGTACTGCACGCGGAAGTCGTCGCGCCAGGCCAGCGTGGCGCCGATCAGGGCCCCGCCGAGCAGGCAGAAGAGCGCGGAGTTCGCCGCTCGCGCGGCGACGTCGCCCGCCGCCGGGGCGTCGAGGCCCGTCCCGACCGCGATGGCCACCCCGCGCGCCGCGCCGGCGGCGACGAGCGCGAGCGCCACGCGCACG
>CAIQOY010000150.1 GCA_903873565.1 uncultured Actinomycetes bacterium | reverse complement strand
TGGTTCCATGCGGTGCCGTGCATCACCCTGCGCGACCGCACGGAGTGGGTCGAGACCGTCGCCCACGGCGGCAACGTGCTGGTCGGCGACGACGCCGCGGCGATCAGGGCCGCGGTCGCCGATCCGCCGCATCCGGGGGCCTGGCCGGCCCTCTACGGCGACGGCCACGCGGCCGAGCGGATCGCCGCGCTGCTCGCGCCCTGACGCGGCGGACGCGGCCCGGCCGGTACCATCCCGCCCGTGCAGCGCGATGTCGCAGTCGTGGGGGCCGGCTACGTCGGGCTCCCGCTCGCCGTGCGCCTCGCCGAGGCGGGCCGCAGCGTGGTCTGCCTCGACCCGGACGCGGCGAAGATGGAGCGCCTCAACGCGGGCGACTCGTACATCGAGGACGTCACCTCCGCCGACCTCGCCCGGCTCGTCGGCGAGGGCCGCCTCGCCGGCACCACCGACGAGAGCGACCTGCGCGACGCCGACGCGATCCTGATCTGCGTGCCCACCCCGCTGGCCGCGCACCGCGAGCCCGACCTCGGCGCCGTCCGCGCCGCGACGGCCGCCGTCGCCCGCAACCTGCGCAAGGGCCACGTGGTCGTGCTCGAGTCGACGACCTACCCGGGCACGACGCGCGAGGTGCTGCAGCCGATGCTCGAGGAGGGCGGCCTCACCGCCGGCGTGGACTTCCACCTCGCGATGTCGCCCGAGCGGATCGACCCGGGCCGCACCGACTTCACCGTGCGCACGACCCCGAAGGTGATGGGCGGCATCACCGACGCCTGCGCCGAGCACGCCGCCGCCGTCTACGCGGGCGCCGTCGACAACGTGGTGCGGGTCTCCTCGCCGGAGGCCGCCGAGCTCGCCAAGCTGCTCGAGAACATCTTCCGCACGGTCAACATCGCGCTCGTCAACGAGCTCGCGATGCTCTGCGACCACATGGGCCTCGACGTCTGGGAGGTGATCGACGCCGCGGCCACGAAGCCCTTCGGCTTCATGCGCTTCGAGCCCGGTCCCGGGCTCGGCGGCCACTGCCTGCCGATCGACCCCTTCTACCTGACCTGGAAGGCCCGCGAGCACGGCGTCTCCACCGAGTTCATCGAGCTGGCCGGCAAGGTCAACGAGCACATGCCGCACTACTGCGTCGACCGCGTCGCGCGGCTCCTCAACGACCAGGCCAAGAGCGTCCGCGACGCGGACGTCCTCGTCCTCGGCGTGGCCTACAAGGCCGACGTCGGCGACATGCGCGAGTCGCCCGCCCTGCCCATCATCGAGCAGCTCACGGAGCGCGGCGCCCGCGTCCGCTACCACGACCCGCACGTGCCGCACCTCGCCGAGGCCGGCCTCGACTCGCACGCGCTGACCGCCGACGCCGTGGCCGCCGCCGACTGCGTCGTGATCGTCACGGGCCACGCCGACGTCGACTACGCGATGGTCGTCGACCGCGCCGCCGCGGTCCTCGACCTGCGCAACGCCACGGGGCGGCGCGGCCTCGGGGGGCCCAATGTCGACCGGCTCTGACGCCCCCGTCCGGGTCGGCATCGTCGGGCTCGGCTACTGGGGCCCCAACATCGCGCGCGCCCTCGCCTCGACGCCCGGCTGCGAGCTGGCCTGGGCCTGCGACCTCGACGCGGGCAACCGCGCCCGCATCGAGGGCCGCTACCCCGGCACGACCCTGACCGACCGGCTCGAGGACCTGCTCGAGGACGACGCCCTCGACGCGATCGTGGTGGCCACCGGCGCGCCCTCGCACCACGCCCTCGGCATGCGGGTGCTCGAGGCCGGCAAGCACGCCTTCGTCGAGAAGCCGCTCGCGCTCACCGTCGACGACGCCCGGGCGCTCGTCGACGCCGCCGCGGCCCGCGACCGCGTGCTGATGGTCGGGCACCTCCTGCGCTTCCACCCGGTCTTCCAGGAGCTGCAGCGGATCGTCGACGCCGGCGACCTCGGCCGGGTCCTCTACCTGTACACGAACCGCCTCAACTTCGGGAAGGTGCGGGCCGACGAGAACGCGCTCTGGAGCCTCGCCCCGCACGACATCTCGCTGGCCCTCGCCCTGGCCGGCGAGCGGCCCGCCGAGGTCTCGGCCCGCGGCGAGGCGTTCCTGCGCGAGGGCGTCGAGGACGTCGTCTTCGGCTACCTGCACTTCCCGAGCGGGCTGGTGGCCCACCTGCACGTCTCCTGGCTCGACCCGCACAAGAGCCGCAAGCTGACGGTCGTCGGCTCGGAGGGCATGGCCGTGTTCGACGACACCGATGCCGAGCGCAAGCTGACCATCTACGAGAAGGCCTCGTCGCCGTCGCGCTTCGACACCTGGGGCGAGTTCCAGGCGCTGCGCACCGGCGACGTCAAGATCCCGCAGGTCCCGAACGCCGAGCCGCTCCTGCAGGAGACCACCGCCTTCGTCGAGGCGATCCGCCGCGGCGCGGCCACGGTGGCCTCGGGCGACGAGGGCCTCGCCGTCGTCGAGGTCCTCAACGCGCTGCAGGCCTCGCTCGAGCAGGGCGGCGCGCCCGTCCGCCTCGGGGGCGCGTGATGGGCGTCCACCCGACCGCGATCGTGGAGGACGGCGCCGTCCTCGGCGCCGACGTCGAGATCGGCCCCTACGCGGTCGTGCGCGCCGGCACCGTCCTCGGCGACGGCGTGGTCGTGGGCGAGCACGCCGTGCTCGGCAAGCGCCCCAAGCTCGGCCCCCGCTCGACCGCGGCCGCGGGCGAGCTCGGCCCGCTCGAGGTCGGCGCGGGCGCGACGATCTCCACGCAGGCGGTCGTCTACGCGGGCACGGCGATCGGCGAGGGCGCGATCATCGGCGACCAGGCCTTCGTGCGCGAGCGCTGCCGGGTGGGCGCGGGCACCGTGATCGGCCGCGGCGTCACCGTCGAGAACGACACCGTGATCGGCGCGGGCTGCCGCGTCCAGTCGCAGTCGTACATCACCGCCAAGAGCGTCCTCGAGGACGACGTCTTCATCGCGCCGTGCGTGGTCACCACGAACGACAACCTGATGGGCCGCACCGAGCGCCGCCACGCGCTCACCAAGGGCCCCACGATCCGCCGCGGCGCCCGCATCGGCGGCGCCGTCGTCCTCTGCCCGGGGATCGAGGTCGGCGAGGAGGCCTTCATCGGGGCCGGCGCCGTCGTCACCCGCGACGTCCCCGCCGGCACGGTGCTGGTCGGCGTGCCGGCGCGCGTCCTGCGCGACGTGCCCGACGACGAGCTGCGCGCCAACGGCGGCTAGGCCCCCGCGGTGGACGCCGCCCTCGCGGGCCTGCTGACCGGCCTCTCCCTGATCGTCGCGATCGGCGCCCAGAACGCCTACGTCCTGCGCCTCGGCCTGGCCCGCGAGCACGTCGCCGTCGCCGTCGGGATCTGCATCGCCGGCGACGTCCTCCTGATCGCCGCCGGGGTGGCCGGGCTCGGCGTGCTGGTGCAGGCGCACGGCGACGTGCTCACCGCCATCACCCTGCTCGGAGCCGCCTACCTG
>CAIQOY010000149.1 GCA_903873565.1 uncultured Actinomycetes bacterium | reverse complement strand
TCGCCCCAGTGGGCGACCTCGACGTCGAGGACGAGCATCCGGTCGGGGTAGGCCAGCAGGTTCTTGGGGGCGTAGTCGCCGAGGACGAGCGCGCGGCGGGTGGCCAGCAGCCGCGCGACCTCCGCGTCGATGGCGGGCGCCAGATCGGGGTGGCGGGCGGCCGTGAAGCGGTGGTAGGGGTCGATCCGGCCCTCGATCAGGGTGGTCAGGTCGTCGAACGCGGCGGCCACCGCCGAGTCGGCCGCGGAGGCCGCGTGGATGCGGCCGAGCAGGTCGCCGGCGCGATAGGCGTCGCGCATGTCGATCTCGCCGGCCAGGAGCCGCTCCTTCCACGGCACGCCGCCCGCGGGAGCGCAGTCCATCGCGAACGCGTGGCGCTCGTCGTCGGCGAAGACCACCGCCGGGGCGTGGCCGGGGCCGAGCAGCCGGCCGATCGCGGTCAGCGCGCGGTGCTCCACCGCGCTGCGCCCGACGTCGTACGCCCACACCTCCTCGACGCGCAGGAAGGGCAGCGCCTGCTTGACCACGATCCCGTCGCCGCCGCCGGCCCAGCGCACCCGCCAGACGTCGTTCGAGATGCCGCCGCCCAGGGCGTCGATCGCCAGCTCGGCCCCGTCCGGGACGACCCCGTGCGCCACGAGGTACGCGGGCAGATCCGCGGGGGTGAGCGCCTCCACGCCCGGAGTATCCCCGATCGCGCCTACCCTGTGCCCGTGAGCGGTCCCCCCGCCATCGAGGTGCGCGGCGCGGTGCGCCGCTACGGGCCCGTCGTCGCCCTCGACGGCGTCGACCTCACCGTGGACGCGCCGGCCACCGGCCTGCTCGGCCGCAACGGCGCCGGCAAGTCGACGCTGATGAAGGCGATCCTCGGCCTCGTGCGCCTCGACGAGGGCAGCGTGCAGGTGCTCGGCGCCGACACCGCGCGCGAGGGCGACCGCGTGCGCCGCCGGATCGGCTACGCCCCCGAGCACGAGTGCCTGCCGCCCGAGCTGACCGCCGCCGACCTCGTCCGCCACCTGGCGGAGCTGCGCGGGCTGTCGCGGGCGGACGCGATCCGCCGCGCCTCCGAGGTCCTGTTCGCGGTCGGCCTCGAGGAGGAGCGCTCCCGCGTGATCGGCTCGTTCTCGCTCGGCATGCGCCAGCGCGTGAAGCTCGCGCAGGCGCTCGTGCACGCGCCCGAGCTGGTCATCCTCGACGAGCCCACGAACGGCCTCGACCCGGCCCAGCGCTCGGAGATGCTCGAGGTGATCCGGCGCGTGTCGCGCGACCTCGGGGTGCGCGTCCTGATCTCGTCGCACATCCTCGACGACATCCGCCGCACCTGCGACCACGTCGTCGTGATGCGCGAGGGACGGGTCACGCTGGACCGCCCGCTGGCCGCGCGGGCCGGCGAGGACGACTCGATGCTGATCGAGACCGTCGCCGACCCCGCCCCGCTCCTCGCCCTGCTCAGCGGTCGCGGCCTGCAGGTCGAGGCCGCCGGCGAGCACCGGCTGCGGGCCCGCATCACGGGTCCCGCCGACCGCGCCGCGATCCGCGATGCCGCGGCCGAGGCCGGCGCGGGCCTGCGCCGCCTGCACCCCGACGGCCCGTCGATCGAGGACGAGCTCCTGGAGGCGATCGGGTGAGCGCCAAGATCCACGACGTCCGCTACCGGCCCTTCACGGGCGAGCTGCGGGGCTCGACCCGCCGCGCCGTCGAGTCGATGGGGCGCTGGAGCGCCCTGCGCGCCCTCGGGGCCCGGCGCCCGTGGACGGCCAAGGTGGTGCCGATCGTCCTCGCCCTGATCGCGCTCGGCCCCGCCGTGACCGTGCTCGGGGTGAAGAGCCTGATCGGCGGCGACATCGCCGAGCAGCTGCCGACCGACCTCGTCCCGTACGCCTTCTACTACACGCTGATCGGCTTCGCGATCTGGGCGTACGCCGCGATCGTGATCCCCGAGACGATCTGCCCCGACCGCCGCAGCCGCGTCCTCGACCTCTACCTGTCGACCGCGATGAGCCCCTTCGAGTACGTGCTCGGGAAGGTGGTCGCGTCCCTGGTCCCGCTCCTCGCCGTCACCACCCTGCCCCTCGTAGTCCTCTACGTCGGCAACGTCTTCTTCGCGACGGACCCGCTCGGCTACATCGGCGACAACCTGCGCGAGATCCCCGCCATCATCGGCGGCGGCGTCCTGATCGCCCTCGTCTACACGCTGATGGGGCTCGCCGTCGCGTCCCTGACGAGCCGCCGCGCCTTCGCCAGCGTCGGCTTCATCCTGCTGCTCGTGATCTCCGGGCTCGTGGCCGGGGCGCTCGCCGAGGTCGCCGACCTCGGCCCCAACGCGCGCATGGTCAACCTGCAGGCGCTGCCCGTCTGGGTGGCGCAGATCATGATCGGCGGCGAGCAGATCGACGGCGGCGACGGGCCGTTCGCGGCCGCCAACCGCCCCGACCTCGCCCCGCTCCTGATCGCCAACGCCGTGGTCGTCGTCGTCTGCTGCGGCATCCTCTGGCTGCGCTACCGGAGGCGGGGCACGTGAGCGCGCTGCTCGAGTTCGACCGCGTCTCCAAGTGGTTCCGCGACACGGTCGCCGTCGGCGACGTCTCCTTCGCGATCGAGCCGGGCGTGACCGGGCTGCTCGGCCACAACGGGGCCGGCAAGTCGACCGCGATCCGCCTCGCCGCGGGCCTCGCCCGCCCCGACGAGGGCGCCGTGCGCATCCTCGGCGAGGACCCGCGCCGCAGCGGCGCCGCCCGTGCGGCGCTGGGCCTCGTCCCCGACGGCGACGGCGTCTGGCCGGGCCTCACCGCCCGCGGCTTCGTCGAGGCGTGCGCGCGCCTGCGGGGCGTCGCCGGCCCCCGCGACGCCGCCGTCGAGGCGCTCGCGGCCGTCGACCTGACGGACGTCGCCGACCGCGACGTCAAGGGCTTCTCGCAGGGCATGCGCCAGCGCGTCAAGATCGCGCAGGCGCTCGTCCACCGCCCCCGCGTCCTGATCCTCGACGAGCCGCTCAACGGCCTCGACCCGGGGCAGCGCGAGAGCGTGATCGCGCTGCTCCACCGGCTCGGCTCCGAGGGCACCGCGATCGTCTTCTCGAGCCACGTCCTCGGGGAGGTCGAGCGAATCGCCGACCGCGTGCTCGTGCTGGTCAACGGGCGGCTCGTGGCCGAGGGCGCGCCGCCGGCCCTGCGCGCCCTGATGGAGGAGCGCCCGCGGCGGGTGCGCGTGGAGACCGACCGGCCGCGCGAGCTGGCCGGCGGGATCGCCGGCCTGGACGGCGTCCAGCGGGTCGACGTCGACGACGGAGCGCTGCTCGTCGAGACGAGCCGCCCCGCCGACCTCGCCGTCGCGCTGCCGGGGCTCGCCCGCGCTGCGGGGGCCGACCTCGCCGCGATCGAGCCGACCGACGAGGACCTCGAGAGCGTCTACGGCTACCTGACGGAGCGCGCCCGGGGGGTGCGCCGGTGATCGTCACCCGCCTCACGATCCGCGCGCTGCTCCTGCGCAGGCGCTCCCTGGCGCTGCTGCTTCCCGTGGCCAGCGTGCCCTTCTTCGTCGTGCTCGCCATCGTGCGCGGCGACGTCACGCCCGACTCGCAGGCGATCATCGTCGGGCGCCTGCTCGTGACCACCGTGACCCCGCTGGTGGCGCTGGTCCTCGCCGTCACCGCGATCGGCGACGAGCGCGAGAGCGGCACGATCGTCTACCTGGCCACCGCGCGCCTGTCGCGCATCCGCGTGGCCGCGGAGAAGGCGCTGGCGGCGATCGTCTGCGCCGTCGTGCTGCTCTCCCCCGCGCTGGCCGCCGTCGCCTACTTCGGGGTGCACCTCGGGGTCGGCGTGGACAACATCCTGCGCGGCGTCCTCGGCACCATCCTCGTGGCCGCGGTCTACGCGGCCGTCTTCGTGGCCGTGGGCCTGCTGCTCAAGCGGGCCCTCGTGGCGGGCATCGTCTACGTGCTGATCTGGGAGGGCGCGATCGCCACGGTGGCGCCGTCGGCCGAGCGCTTCTCGCTGACGGCCTGGGGGCGCGCGATCACCGATGGCGGCCTGTCGCCGCTCGAGGACGGCCTCGTGCCCACGCTCTCGGCCCAGACCGGGGTGGTCGCGCTGCTGGTCGTGACGGCCGCCGCCGTGCTCCTGGCCGGCCTCCGGCTCGGCCGCATGGACCTGCCCTAGCCCGAGGCCGCCAGCGCGGCCAGCTCCGCGTCGAGCAGGCGCCGCACGGCGCGCGGCGGCTTCGTGCCGCAGCGCAGGTGCCAGATCAGCCCGCCCACGAGCACCCCGAGGCGCTCCGCGGTGGCGCGCGGGACCAGATCGGCCCGCACCTGCCCCGCGGCCTGCGCCGCGCCGAGCTCGCGCGCCAGCGCCCGCTCCCAGCGGTCGTTGCGCGCCCTGACCGCGCGCCGCACGGCGGGGTCGAAGGCGGCGATCCGCTCGTACTCGGCGAAGACGGCGCGGTACTCGCGCGCCGCGGCCGTGTCCGCGATCTCGTCGGCGAGGAGGAAGCGCAGCCGCCCGAGCGGGTCGCCGATCCGCGCCAGCGCCCGGTCGGAGCGGGCCCACTCGCGCTCCTCGTGGTGTGCGAAGGCCGCCAGCACGATCGCCTCCACGGTGGGCCAGTAGTAGAGCGGCAGCCCCCGCGAGACCCCCGCCTCACGGGCGATCGTGCCGGCCCGCACGCCGGGGGCGCCGTCGCGCGCGATCACCCGGCAGGTGGCCTCGAGGATCTGCGTGCGGCGGTCGGGCTCCACGCGGGGATGATGGCGGATCCGCCTCGGGCCCGCCGACGCGCGAGGGCCTCGTGCGCCGCGTCGGCGAGGAGCACCGCCGGCGGCGCCGCCGTCAGGTGGACCCAAGCGGGATCGAACCGCTGACCTCCGCGCTGCCAGCGCGGCGCTCTCCCAGCTGAGCTATGGGCCCGTGCGGAGCGGACGATAGCGCAGGCCGGGCGGGGCCCGCTACGCCTCGGCCACCTGCGTGTGGGGCACCTGCCCCCACAGCTCGTCGAGCCGGTAGTGCTCGCGCGCCTCGGGGTCGAAGACGTGCACGACGACGTCGACGAAGTCGATCAGGACCCAGGAGCCCTCCTTGAGGCCCTCGATCCGTCCGGGCAGCAGCCCCTGCTCCTGCTTGAGCGTGAACGCGATCTCCTCGGCGATCGCCTGCACCTGGCGCGTGTTGCGCCCGCTCATGACCACGAACCAGTCGGTGTAGTCCACCACCCCGCGCATGTCCAGGAGCACGATGTCCTCGGCGAGCTTCTCCGACCCGATCGCGGCGATCCGCTCGGCGAGAAGGGCGGAATCGCTCAGGGGGTCAGTCCTCTGCTCCCGACACGCCATCACCGTACCACGCGCCGGTTCCGGTTTCGACACGGATTCCCCGTGTCGACACCGGCTCAGCGGTAGAGGCCCTCGGCGCGGATCAGGGCCGCCACGGACGGGGTCACCAGCCCGTCGATCGGCTCGCCCGCGGCGACGCGGCGGCGCACCTCGGAGCTCGAGACGTCCACGGGCTCCATCGCGATCGTCTCGTGGTCGCCGGGCCCGAGCGGCGCCCCGGGGCGCTCGGCGACGGCGATCCGGCAGCGCGCGCGCACCAGCTCGGGCGCGTGCCAGGTGCCGAGCGCGGCGTACTGGTCCGAGCCGAGCAGGAGCACGAGGTCGCCGAGCGGCGCGAGCGCGAGCAGGGTGTCCGCCATGTAGGAGGGGCCGGGCCGGTC
>CAIQOY010000148.1 GCA_903873565.1 uncultured Actinomycetes bacterium | reverse complement strand
TGGGCCGGCCCCGTCGAGGTCGGGGCGGGCCAGGGCGAGGACGGGGTCGGCGAGGGCCCGGGCGCGCGTGGTGGCGGGCGGCAGGTGCCGCCGCAGGGCCCGCTCGAGCACGAGGGCCACCGCCCGCTCGTGCCCGATCTCGGCGCTGAGCCGGAGGATCGCGTCAGGTACGGAGGGCGCGTCATCGGCCGGGGCGAGGGACCGGTCGAGGAAGGCGATGGCGGCCGGCGAGGGCTCGGGCGGCGCGTCGCGCGGGGCGATCCCCCGCAGGGCCGCGGCGATGGCCGGTCCGAGCTCGCCGCGGGCGGCGGCCAGTCCGACGATCACGAGCGCGCCCACGACGAGCGCCAGCCCCATCAGCTCGACCGTCGACTGCCCGTGCCGCCGTCCCATGGGCGGCAGCGTCGGGTCGGCGCGGCCACGCCGGGCGCGCGGCCGCGCGCGGGATGCGCGCCGGGACGCGCCGTCCCGTCGCCGGCTACGGCACCCAGGTCGCGGCGGTGGACGCGCTGATCGCGTTGCGCACGATCACGCGCGCATCGCGGCCCCGGAGGTCGACGCTGCGCAGGCTCGGGTTGCCGATCTCCGCGAAGTCCATGCCGATGAGCAGGCGCGTGCCGTCCGCCGAGATGCCGAACGGCTGGCCGCCGTCAGCGAACCGGATCGGGGTCGTCTTACGGGTGGCGGGATCGACGATCGCGGACTGGATGCCGACGGGGTAGCGCTGGTTGGCGGCGTCGAGCAGGGTCGCGACCACGCGCCCGTCCGGCAGGAAGCCGAAGGGCAGGAGGCCGAGCGCGCAGGCGAGGTGCCAATCGGTGGCGACGCGGCTCGCGCCGGTCGCGGGGTCGAGGATCGCCATCCGGTAGGACGGCTGCAGGTCGGCGAAGGTGTCGCCCGTGCAGACGAGGCGCTTCTCGACCGCGTAGGCGATTCCGTGCGCGGCGCTCCAGACCGGGAACGCGCCGGCGGGCGCGGCCACGGACCGGCCGCCGCCGTCCACGCCGATCAGCTCGAGGCGGCCCGGTGCGTAGTCGCCCTTCGCGAAGCGGGCCCAGCCGAAGGCGACCCGGAGGCCGTCCGGGGACCAGGCGACGCCCTGGACCTGCCCGCGAGACGGCGCGACGAGCGTCGTCGTCGCCTTCGTGGCGACGTCGACGATGGTCAGCCCCCGGGCCGAGTCGACCTGCGCGCTCGGCGCGCGGCCGGCCGTGACGCAGGCGATGCGGGTCGAATCGGGCGACCAGGCCATGTCGACGCAGCGCAGGCCGAGCGCGACGTCGGGGGTGGCCTCCTCCTCAGTGGGGGGCACGACCGTCATCGCGAGCGCCGCGCCCCGGGCCGCGTTCTCGCGCAGCCACGCGACCTTCGCACCGTCCGGCGAGATGCGCGGCAGGTAGCCGTCCATCGCCCCGATCATCACCGCGCCGGTGCCGTTGTCGTTGGCGGCGTAGAGCACGCTCTGTCCGGTGTAGGGGACGTTCTTGGCGGACTGGTACGCGATGCGGGCGCCGGCGGTCGGCGCGAGCAGGGTGAGCAGGGCGACGGCGATCAGGATGCTGCGGCGCATGGGACCCCCGGGTCGACCGGGCGAGCCTAGGGAATCCGCGCGTTGTGGTCCAGCCCTATGCGCCCGGGGCGGGGCGCTCGTCGGCGAGCCGCTCGAGCTGGGTGCCGACGCGGTCGAGCGCCCACGTCACGCGCTCGAGCTCCTTCTCCATCCGCTGGGTGCGGGCCTCGAGGCGGGCGACGTCGCCGCGCACGGCGCCGAGGCCCTCGGCGAGGAGGTCGACGACCACCTCGAGGTCCTCGACGCGCGAGATGCGGTCGGCGCGCACGTCGGCGGCGAGCGCCCGGGTGCGCTGCGCGGTGTCGAGCGCGAGCGCGTGGAGCTCGGCGACGCGGGCGTCGGCCGCACCGCCCTCGTGCGCCTCCAGCGCGCGCTGGACGGCCGCCTCGATCCGCGTCGGCAGGACCGCGCGCAGGTCGGCGGCGATCTCCTTGACCTCGTCGATCTCGCTCGCCGCGTCGGGGGTCTCGGGCTCGCTCACGCCGGCTCCCCGCCCGCGCCGACCGCCGCGAACGACGGGTGGCCGTAGCCCGGCAGCGGGTAGCGGCCCGGCTCGATCCGGAAGGCCCCCGCGGCGTCGTCGTAGGCGACGTCCACGAGGCCGTGCTTGATGCGGTGGTCGAGCCACGCCGACCGGAAGACCAGCTTGCGCAGCCAGTAGACGGGGTCCTCGCCGCCCGCCCGCTGCAGCTCCGCGACCCGCTCGCCCGCGTCGGAGCGCGGCGCCTCGAGGCGACCGACGATCGCCGCCTCGACGAGGTCGGCGCGGGTCGCGCGCGCGACCGGGCCGGCCACGAGGCCGAGGTCGGCCGCGGCGCGCACCACGCGCTGCTCGAAGTCGGACCGGCTGAACGCGTAGCGCCGGCCGAGGAACGCGAGGGCGATGTCGTCGCCGGAGCGGAAGTCCTCGTCGATCACATGCGGAGCGTAGCGGAGCGCCCGAGGCCGGTCAGGGCCCGTGCGCGTCGCGTCGCGCCGCGTGCGCGACCCGCGCGCGACCGCCACGATCGCGCGCGTCCCGGGCGCCCGCGCCCGCCCGATCGTGCCGGCATGCACCGCATCGTCGACGCCGCGAGCGGACGTCCGCTCGTCGCCCGGGTCGAGGTCGCCCGCGGGATCGGGCTGCGCGCCGCGCGCGGCCTGCTCGGCCGGCGCGGCCTGGGGCCCGGCGAGGGCCTGCTCCTCGCCGACCCCCTCGGCTGCGTCCACACGTGCGGGATGCGCTTCCCGATCGACGTCGTCTTCCTCGACCGCCGCCTCGTCGTGGTGGGCGTCGCCGCGGCCGTGCGGCCGTGGCGCCTCGCGCGCCGCCCTGGCGGCCGCCTGCAGCTCGAGCTGGCCGCCGGGCGCGCCGGCGCGCTGGGTCTCGCGCCGGGGGTCCGGCTGGCCCTGGCGCCGGCCGGGGGATCGGATCGGGCCGGATCCCCACAGGTTCCGTGCGGATCCGGCGACCCGGCTCACGAGGCGCCGAAACCGCCTTGCGCGGGCCCCGCGAACCTGCCTAGCGTGCCGCCGCCGTCCGCACCGCGGACACCGCCGCCCGGGGGCGAGAGGCCCCCGACCGCGGCACCGAACCCCTCTGGAAGGAGCGTGTGACATGGGCGCGAGCCTGCTCGTGGTCGAGGACGACGAGACGATCTCGGAGTTCCTCGCCGACAACCTCCGGGAGGACGGCCACGCCGTCTCCCTGGCCGTCTGCCGGCGGGAGGCGGCGGCGCGGCTGCGCCGCTCCCGCGTCGACATCGCGCTGGTCGACATCGGCCTGCCCGACGGCTCGGGGCTCGACCTCGTGCGGGGGATCCGCGCGGGCGAGGCCGGGCCGGTCGACATCGGCGTGATCGCGCTCAGCGCGCGGGCCTCCGAGCAGGACCGGATCCGGGCCTTCGAGCGCGGCGTCGACGACTACATCGTCAAGCCCTTCAGCTACCCGGAGCTCCTGCTGCGCCTGGGCGCGCTCCACACCCGTCTGATCGGCGGGATGGCCGGGATCCTCGTCGTGGGGCCGCTGCAGGTCGACCTCGCGGCGCGCACGGCGACGATGCACGGCCAGGTCCTGCGCCTGCCGGCCAAGGAGTACGAGCTCCTCGCCGTGCTCGCCCGCGAGCCCCGCAAGGTGCACATGAAGGAGGACCTGATGGAGCGGATCTGGGGCTACCGCAACCGCGGCACCCGCACGCTCGACTCCCACGCCTCGCGCCTGCGACGGCGGCTGACGGCGGCCTCCGACGAGGCCTGGGTCATCAACAACTGGAGCGTCGGCTACTCGCTCAGGGCGGTGGCGCAGTGAGCCGCCTGTGGCTGCGCGTGCTCGTCGGCGCCCTCGCCGTGGCGGCGACGCTCGCCGTCGCGATCGGCGCGCTCGTGGTGGGCCCGCTGCGCAGCGCGGCCGCGGCGGGCGCGCCGGCGCAGGCGGTGGTC
>CAIQOY010000147.1 GCA_903873565.1 uncultured Actinomycetes bacterium | reverse complement strand
CGCTCGCCGCCGGCGTGGCGGCCGGCGCGCGGCCCCAGGGAGCGATCGCCGCCGCCGCGGCCCTCCTGGTCGTGCTGCACGGGCCGCCCGGCTACGGCATCGCCCGACGCGCCGACGTGGCCGCGATCAGCCTGCTCGTGGGCGTCGCCGGCGGGGTGGGGGCGCTCGTGCAGGGCACCCTGTGGCTGACCGCCGCCCTGCTCGTGCTCGCCTGCGCGGCGCTCGCCGCGGGCCGCGCCCTCGACCGCGGCGCCGCCACGCTGCTCCTCGGCGCCCCGCTCGCGCTCCTGATCGGGATCGGCGCCGCCCGGGGCCTCGTGCCCGCCCTCGAGCTCGTCGCGGCGGCCCTCGTCGGCGGGCTCTTCGTGCTCGTCCTCGACCGCGCCTGGCCGAGCCCCGAGCACCCCGCCGCCGCCCTCGAGACGGGTGCCGGGCGGCTGGGGATCCCGATCGCGCTGCTGCCCGCCGCCGCCTACCTCGCGGTGGCCGTGGGCCTCGGCGGCTGGCCCGCCAACGCGGCCGCGGTGGCCGTGCTCGCGCTGCTCCTGATGGCGGGCACGGGCGACCGGCGCGGCGAGCTCGCCTTCCTGGCCGTCGCGCTCGCGGAGTTCGGGCTGGTGGCGATCGACGCCCGCGGCGACGTGCTCGCCTTCGGGGCCTTCGCCGTGGCCTGCGCGGGCGCCTGGCGGGCCTCCGTGGGCGTCCTGCCGCGCTGGAGCGCCCTGGGCGTCGCCGCGCTGCTCGTGATCATCGCCGGCACCTGAGGCGCGAGCGGGGGGAGGGGCCGGACACGACTGCGGGGCGGCCGTCCGGCCGCCCCGCAGGGTGTCGCGTAGGTGCGTCCGGGCCCTAGTGGGACACGGAGGCGGCCGCCTTCTCCGGGACGAGCATCTCCTCGGCGAAGCGGCTGAGCCGGAACGGCTCGATCAGGTCCGGCGTCTTGCCGGTGGCGATCAGCTGGGCCATCGTCTCGCCGCAGACCGCCGAGGCCTTGAAGCCCCACGTGCCCCAGCCGGCGTCGATGACGAAGTTGTCGACCTCGGTGAAGCCCATGATCGGGCTGTAGTCCGGGGTCATGTCGCAGTAGCCCGTCCACTGGCGCTGGATCTTGAGGCGCGCCAGGAGCGGCACCACGTCGAGGGCGTTCGCCGTCGAGTGCTCGAGGAACGTGTTCGTCGAGCGCATGTTGTACGTGGTGTACGGCTCGATCTCCGAGCCGATCAGGATCTCGCCGCGGTCGGTCTGCGAGATGTACGTGTGGAGCGAGGCCGACACGATGATCTTGTGCAGGAGCGGCTTGACGGGCTCCGTCACGAACGCCTGCAGCGGGTGGTTCGTGATCGGCGTGCGCACGCCGGCCATGTCGGTCACCTGGGTGGTCCAGCCGGCGACGGCGCTCATCACGATGCCGGCGTCGATCGGGCCCTGGTTGGTGTCGACGCCGATGCAGCGCCCGGCGTCGTCCTTGCGGATCGCGGTGACCCGGACGCCCTGGTGGATGTGGCCGCCCCGCATGGAGAACTGCGAGCCGTAGCCCCACACGACGGCGTCGTGGCGGAGCACCGAGCCCGGCGGGTGGTAGAGCGCCGCCTCGATCGGGTACGGGACGTCCAGGGACATGTTGAGCTCGGGGCAGAGCTCCGCGATCTCGTCGCGGAAGATCAGCCGGGAGTCGACGCCCAGGAGCTTGTTGGTCTCGGCGCGCTCGCGCTGCACGCGCACCGACGAGTCGGTGTGGGCGAGCGTGAAGTGGCCGAGGTTCGACAGCATCAGGTTGATGTCGAGGTCCTGGGAGAGGCCGCGCCACAGCTCCATCGAGCGCTCGTAGAAGCGGATGCCCTCGGGCGTCCGGTAGTTCGAGCGGACGATGGTGGTGTTGCGGCCCGAGCCGCCGGCCCCGATGTAGTTCATCTCGAGGACCGCGATGTTCTCGGGCTTGATGCCGTGGTTCTTGACCAGGTAGTACGCCGTGCCGAGGCCGTGGGCGCCGCCGCCGATGATGACGACGTCGTACGACTTCTTCATCGGGTACTTCTTGAAGAAGGTGCGTCCGCGCAGGAGGCCGCTCACGAGACCGCCACCCCCTCGGCGCCGACGCCGATCGGGTCGACGGCCGGGGCCGCGACCTCGTGCATGCCGACCTTGTGGCCCGCGTGCAGGAGCGACTCGTGCACGTGCGCGCGGACCTCGCCGCCGGTCATGATGTCGATCCGGTTGGGGCGGACGAACAGCTTGCCGGCCACGTGGCAGACCTTGCCGACCGTGAAGACCGGCGCGCCCGAGGACTCGGGGAGCTTCCAGTTCGCCTCGCGGGCGAACACCTCCTCGACGCCCTCGCCGACGAGGCTGAAGAACGACCAGCCGTCGGTGTGGTCGACGACGAGGGCGGCGTTGCCCTCGCCGGAGAGCTGCGACTGCAGCTCCTCGACGAGCGCCTCGGCGGTGCCGGGCTGCCCGACGAAGATGACCTCGTCCGGCGCGATCCGGCCCATCAGCGTGCCGCTGGGCTGGGACAGCCCGTCGAGCACCGCTTCCTTGCCGAAGCAGCGGACCTTCGCCGCTCCCTTGACTTCGAACAGATCAGGCACGGAGCTTCACCCCTTCGGGATCGTAGAAGGCGTGGCCGCCGATCGTGGCCGGCGCGCCGCCGATGGTGATGGTACCGCCCTCCGTGGCGTGCTCGCTGGTGACCCAGGCGAGGCCGACCGGATGGCCGAGGACGTAGGACATCTTGGAGGACGTCACACGTCCCGCGAGGGAGCCGCCGATCGTGACGGTCGAGCCCTCGGGGGGAGCTGCCATGCCGGGCTCCATCTTCCACGGCACGAGCATCTCGCGGGGGGTGCGCCGCTGCGCCCGGATGAGCGCGGCCTTGCCGACGAAGTCGGGCTTGTCGAGCTTGACGGCCCAGTCCATCGACACCTTCCAGGGCGTGGTCTCGAAGTCCGTGTCCTGGGAGATGATGATGTGGCCCTTCTCCAGGCGCAGGAGGCGCTGGGCGTCGAGGCCGAACGGGCGGATGTCCCACTCCCGGCCGGCCTCGAGGATCGCGTCCCACATCTCGACCGCGTGCGCGGCGGGGAAGTGGAGCTCGTAGGCCAGCTCGCCGACGAAGCCGAGGCGGATCGCCAGGCAGGAGACGCCGTTGACCGTGATCCGGCGGTGGCGCAGGTACGGGAACGCCTCCTTGTCGATCGGATCGTCCGTCAGCTTCTCGAGCAGGTCGCGGGCGTGGGGGCCGGCGACGTTGACGGCGGCCAGCGAGGCGGTCTGGTTGACGACGAAGACGTCGAGCCCCCAGGCCTCCTTCCAGTCCAGCATCCACGACTCGAGGCGCTCGGCGCCCGAGGTGGTGACGGTGCAGTAGAAGGCGCCGCCCTCGAGGGCGCAGACGGTGCCGTCGTCGATGATGACGCCGCCCTCCTCGAGCATCAGCCCGTAGCGCAGGCGCCCGGGCTCGAGGTCCGCGACGCGCATCGGGTAGATGCGCTCGAGGAACTCGACGACGTCGGGGCCGGCGAGCAGGAACTTGCCGAGCGTGCCGACGTCGATGACGCCGACGCGGTGGCGGACGGCCTCGTACTCGGCCTGCATATCGCCGTACGAGAAGATGCGCTTCCACGGGCCGGCCCAGAGGGTCGACGCGCCCATCTCCAGGTGCTTCTGGTGGAGCGGGGTGTGGCGCTCGATGTGGTGGCGGGCGCCGGCGGCGGCCTGCTCCATCTTGATCGGGCGG
>CAIQOY010000146.1 GCA_903873565.1 uncultured Actinomycetes bacterium | reverse complement strand
GCGCGGCGAGCTGGCCCAGCACGTGGCGGTCGGGATCGGCAAGTTCGCGAAGCCGTCGCTGCTGCTGTTCGCGCCGGACCTGCCGAAGACGCGCTCGGGCAAGATCATGCGCCGGCTCCTCAAGGACATCGCCGAGGGCCGCGAGCTCGGCGACGCGACGACGCTGCGCGACCCCGCGATCGTCGAGGCGATCAAGGCCGACGCGGACCGTCAGCTGGGGCGGGCGTAGCCCGCTTCGCCTGCAGTTTGCGGACGGAGGAGACGATCATCTCCCCGCCCACCAGGATCAGGATCGCCCCGAAGACGCGCGACAGCGTGGCCTCGTCGAGGCGCAGCGCGATCTCGGCGCCGACGAGGACCCCGATCGCGGCCCCGCCGCCCATCAGGACCGCCGCCCGCCAGTCGATCTGACCCTCGCCGCTCTGGCGCCAGGCGCCGATCAGGGCGACCGGGATGATCGCGGCCAGCGAGGTGGCCTGCGCGTCGAGCTGGTCGAAGGAGAACAGGAAGACGAAGGTGGGCACGAAGACCACGCCGCCGCCGACGCCGAAGAGGCCCGCGAGGATGCCGCCGGCGACGCCGGCCACCGCGGCCAGGGCGAGGATCTCGATCTCGTGGCCCATCAGCCCCAGATCACCAGCCGCAGGCCGATGGCGATCACGAACACCCCGAAGCCGAGCACGAGCCACTCCGCGGGCAGGCGCCGCTGGAAGCGGATTCCGATCAGGACGCCGATCACGGCGGGGACGCCGATCAGGAGCGCGGCGATCCAGTCGACGTGGCCCGTCCCGGCGAAGCGCACGACGCCGATCAGGCTGGTCAGGATCAGCGCGGCCAGGGAGGTGGCGGCGGCCATCCGCGGCGGCAGCTTGGCCACCAGCATCAGGAGCGGCACGATCACCACGCCGCCGCCGATCCCGAACATGGCCGCGAACAGCCCCGCTACGACGCCGATCCCGATGAACGGGAGCAGGTTCCCCTGGCGCAGCCGGGCGGGCAGGTCCACGGGGCTATGGTATCCCGCAGTGGCGTTCGACCCCCTCGCTCCTCTCCGCGCGCATCCCGGGGCGGGGGCGATCCTGCTCGACGTCGACGGCACCCTCGCCCCGATCGCCCCGCACCCGGACCTCAGCGAGGTGCCGGCGGCCACCCGCGCGACCCTCGAGCGCCTCGTCGCTCGCTGCGCGCTGGTGGCCTGCGTCTCGGGGCGGGCGGCGGCCGATGCGGCCCGCCTCGTCGGGGTGGAGGGCGTGGTCGTCGTCGGCAACCACGGGCTCGAGCTGGTCCGGGGCGGGGAGACGGCGTGGGCGGACGGCGTGGAGCCGTGGCTGTCCGCCGTGCGCCGCGTGGCCGACGAGCTCGGACCGCTCGCGGTGGAGGTCGGCGGCTGGGTCGAGGACAAGGGCGCCACCCTGACCGTGCACGTGCGCGAGGCGCCCGACCCCGACGCCGCCCGGGCGCTGCTCGAGGAGCGGGCGCTGCCCGTGATCGCCGCCCAGGGGCTGGCCTGGCGCTGGGGCCGGATGGCGCTCGAGGCGCGGCCGCCCCTCGACGTCGACAAGGGCACGGCGGTCCGCGACCTGCTGGCCGGGTGCCCCGCGGCGACCTGCTCGCTCTACGCGGGCGACGACCTGACCGACCTCGACGCCCTGCGCGCCGTCGACGTCGGGATCGCCGTGCGCTCCGACGAGACGCCGCCCGCGGTGCTGGAGGCGGCCGCCCTCGTCGTCGAGGGCCCCGCGGCCCTCGCCGACCTCCTCGCCGGGCTCGCCGTAGACTCCGCCTGATGGGCTCCGATCGCCTGCGCACGATCTGCCTGGCCCTCGCCGTCGGGCTCGTCCTCAGCGACTCGTCGATCGTCGTGCTCGCGCTGCCCGACATCCTGGTGCGCTACTCGCTCACGATCGGCGAGGTCTCGTGGGTCCTGACCGGGTTCAACGTGGTGCTGGCGATCGTGGCGGTGCCCGTCGCGTACCTCGTGCGCCGGCGCGCCCCGGGGCTCCTGCTCGTCGTGGGGATGGCGGTGTTCGCGGCGGCGTCGCTCTTCTGCGCGCTGGCCCCGTCCTTCGAGGTGCTGCTGGTCAGCCGCGCCGTGCAGGCGGTCGGCGGCGCGCTCGCGGTGACGGCGGCGCTCGAGGTGCTGCCCCTGAGCACGGGGTCGGAGCGGCGGGCGGCCGTGGTCTGGGCCACCGCCGGCGCCCTCGGCGCGGCCTGCGGGCCCGCGCTCGGCGGCCTGCTCACCCAGCTGATCTCGTGGGAGGCGATCTTCTTCGTGCAGGTGCCGGCGATCCTCCTCGCCCTGCCCACCCTGCGCGTGCGCGCCCACTCGGCGCCCGGGCCGGCGGG
>CAIQOY010000145.1 GCA_903873565.1 uncultured Actinomycetes bacterium | reverse complement strand
GCCGGGCCCGAGCGCCCGGCCGATGCGGCAGGCCTGCACCGGCGCCTCGCGGCCTTCTACGAGATCCACGTCGAGCAGGGCCTCGCGCTCGACCCGGCCAACGTCACGCTCGGGATCGCCACGCGCCTGTCGGCGCGGGGGCGCTGGGAGTGGAGCGTGGCGGGCGAGGCCAACCACGCGGGCACCACGCCGATGGCGGGCCGTCGCGACGCCCTCGTGCGTGCCGCCGACTTCGTGCTCGCCGTCCGGGCCGAGGCCGAGGCCCATCCGGGCGCCGTCGGCACCGTGGGGCGCATCGGCGTCGAGCCCGGCGGCACCAACGTCGTGCCGAGCCGGGCGTTCGGCACGCTCGACTGCCGCGCCCTCGACGACGAGACGCGCGACGCCGTCGTCGAGGCCCTGCGCGCGGGCTTCCCCGACGTGGCGATCGAGCACCGCTCGACCGACGCCGCGGCCGTATTCGACGAGGGTCTCCGGTCGGGGCTGTTCGCCGCCGCCGCGGCGCGAGGCGTCAGCGCGATGGACCTCGCCTCCTACGCGGGCCATGACGCCGGCACCCTCGCGCTGTCCGGGGTGCCGAGCGTGATGGTCTTCACGCGCAGCCCGAACGGGATCAGCCACAACCCCGCGGAGCACTCCGACGAGGACGTCTGCCTGGCCGCGGTCGACGTGCTCGCGGACGCGATGGCGGAGCGGCTCGCCTACCCGTAGCAGAGCTGCGTGTAGCCGACCGTGAGCAGCGCGGTGGCCGCCGCCCGGTCGGCGGCCGACCAGCGGTCGGCGAGGCAGATCGCGTCGTTCGTCCCGGACGGCTGCATGTGCACGTGCAGGTGCGAGGCGTTCGCGCCCGGCTTCAGCAGGCTGCCGAGCGGCGTCCCCGGCTGCAGCCGGTCCCCGGCGCGGACGGCGATCTGCGCGAGCTGGGCCTGGCCCATCGCCCCGGCCATCGGCTCGAAGCCGTAGACGATCGTGAAGCCGCCCCCCGCGTCGACGCGGACCGAGACCTGCTCGTTGGGTCCGTTCGCGACGACCTCCACCGCCGAGACGGTCGCGTGCGTCATCGACCGGAACGGCACGAGGTCGCGCCCGGCGATGAAGTCGATGCCGTTGTGGAACTGGAAGGGCATGCCGTAGGCGGCTGCGTAGGCGGCCGTCACCTTGGGTCCGATCCGCTCGAGGTCGGCGGCGGCGGCGTAGGGGAGGATCAGGCTCGTCGGGTCGGGCAGGGCCGTGCCGCCGCCGGGGCCGGCACTCGCCGGCACCTGCGCGGGCGGTGGATTCAGGAGCGCCGGGTCGAGGATGGTGTTCGCAAGCAGGGCGCCCGTCAGGCGCGCGCCTGCGGTGCGCGCGCCGTTGAGCCGGGCTCCGCGGAGGTCGGCGTTGCGGAGGTCCGCCTTGCGCAGGTCGGCGTTGCGAAGGTCCGCGTTGCGCAGGTCGGCCCGGCGCAGGTTGCTCTTCCGCAGCGTCGCGTTGCGCAGCTTCGCGCCGCGCAGCTGCGCACCCTGCAGGTTCGCTCCGATGCAGACGGTCCCGGGCGCGATCGTGCATCCGCCGATCGTGCGGGCGTCGGCCGGCGGCGTCGGGAGCCCCATCGCAAGGCCGAGCAGCGCGAGTGGGACCAGGCGGCGCACGGTTCTACCCTACAGCCGCGCCCGGAAACCTGACGAATAATGGGTCCCATGGACATCCGCCGCGTCCTCCGCATCGCCCCGCTGATCCTGCTCGCCGCGCTCGCCCTCGCGGCCTGCTCGGGGACCGACCACGGTGACGCCCACGACGGCGCGATGGACGGCGGCTCGATGATGGACGCCGACGTGATGTTCGCCCAGATGATGATCCCGCATCACGAGCAGGCGGTCGTGATGAGCGACCTCGCCCTCGACCCGGCGCGCGGGGCGAGCCCCGAGGTCGTCGCGCTCGCGGAGCGGATCCGCGGGGCGCAGGCGCCGGAGATCGAGCAGATGCGGGCCTGGCTCGACGCGGAGGACGCCGGGATGGGCGGCGACCACTCCGGCCACGGCGGCATGGAGGGCATGCTCTCCGACGAGCAGATCGCCACGCTCGGCGCCGCCGAGGGCGCCGACTTCGACCGCCTCTTCCTCGAGGGCATGATCGCCCACCATGAGGGCGCCGTGGCGATGGCCGAGGACGTGAAGGCGAACGGCGACGATCCGGAGCTGACGGCGCTCGCCGACCAGATCATCGCGGCCCAGGAGCAGGAGATCGCGGAGATGCGCGCCCTGCTCGGCGGCTAGCCCGGGACGGCTACCCTGCCCGCGTGCCGCGCGTCGCCGACACCCCCGCGATCCCGTCCGAGGGCTGGGCGGTCCTGCACCTCGTCTTCGCGATCGCCGGCGACCGCG
>CAIQOY010000144.1 GCA_903873565.1 uncultured Actinomycetes bacterium | reverse complement strand
CTCGCGGTCGATGCATGGGGCGTCGACCTCGTCTACCTCGTGCTCGGCGGCGCGTTCGCGCTGACCGCGCTGGTGGCGATCGCCGTGCCGTCCCTGCGCGGGCTCGACCGGACGACAGACCGCGCCTAGGCGCAGCCCGTCGCGATCGCGATCGCGCGGCAGACCTCGCGCATCCGCCGCGGCGTCAGCGTGCAGATGCGCTCCTCGAAGCGCTCGTGGGCGACCAGGGCGATGTTGTCCGGGGAGAGGACGCAGGGCCGCGGCATCCCGTCGCCCTCGTCGAGCGCGACCTCGGTGGCGATGCCGCGCACCCGGGAGGTGGCCGGCACGCAGATCACGCGTCGGACATGGGGGATCGTCGTGTCGCGCATCAGCACGAGGTACGGGCGTCGCTTGGCGCCCTCCGGCGTCGCCCACCACACCTCGCCGCGGCTCACCATTCGCCGAGGTCCCGCTGGGCGCGGTCCGAGATGCGGCCGAACTCCTCGTCCTCGCCGTCGGCGGGCACGCGCGCGTAGCCCGCGGCGATCGAGGCGTCGATCCGCGCCGCCTCGTCGGCATGCAGCCAGAGGTCGATCGCGGCCTGGATCAGGTCGGTGCGGGTGCGGACGCCGTCCGCGGGGTCCGGGCGCTCGAGGTGGCGGTCCATGGCCTCGAGCATCGCCTCGGGCAGGCGCACGCTGATCGGACGGGATGCCATCAGGGGCCCACGGGGTATGTCATACGAAGCGTCATACGCACAGCCTAGCGCCGGCGGCGGGCAACGGGCGCGCGCGGACGCGCGGCTCAGGCGCCGACGGCGCCGACGCGTCCGGCGCTCACGAGCGCCTCGACGGGCTCGAGGCGGGGCATCGGGCCGTTCGGGGCGAGCGCGGGCACGGCGCCCCGGACGAGGTCGTGCAGCGCCCGTGTGCCGGCCCCCGCGCCGCCGCGGGCCACGGCGAGGATCTCGTCGAGGGTCAGGGACGACCCCGTCACCAGCACCGCGTCGCTTATGCGGGCAGCGAGTAGCCCCCGTCGATGATCAGGGTCTGGCCGACGATCATCGACGACTCGGGCCCGGCCAGCCAGGCCACGGCGTTGGCCATGTCCTGGGGCTCGACGATCCGGCCGGCCGGGGTCCTGTCGCCCATCGCCAGCATCTCGTCCTTGTTGGGGAAGTGCTCCAGCGCGTCGGTGGCCACGACGCCGCCCGAGACCGCGTTCACGCGGATGCCCTGCGGGGCGAGCTCGACGGCGAGGTAGCGGACGCAGGCCTCGAGCGCCGCCTTCGAGACGCCGACGAGGGTGTAGTTGTCGAGCACCCGGAACGACCCGAGCGACGAGATCGCCACGATCCCGCCGCCGCCGCGGGCCGCCATCAGGGGCGCGGCGCGCTGCGCCAGGAGCAGGAGCGCGCGGGCGTTCGTGTCGAGCGTCCAGTCCCAGTGCTTCTCAGTCAGCTCCATCACCGGGCGGATCACCCCGGAGGCCGCGTTCGAGACCAGCAGGTCGAGCCCGCCGAGCGCCTCCGCCGCCTCGTCGACGAGCGCGTGGCAGCGCTCGGTGTCGTCGATGCGGCCCTTGATCGCGTGGCCCGTGCCGCCGCGCTCCCGGATCAGGGCGAGGGTCTCCTCGGCCGCGTCGCCGTTGCGCAGGTAGGAGAAGGCCACGGTCGCGCCGCGGTCCACGAGGTCGAGCGCGATCGCCCGGCCGATGCCGCGCGAGCCGCCCGTCACGAGCGCGAGGCGCCCCTCCAGCGAGCGGCTCACTGCGGCGTGCTCGGGTCGCCCCAGTCGCCCTTGGACGTCGTGTGGCCGAGCCCGTCGAGCAGGGCCAGGCGCTCGCCCGCGTAGAGCCGCACGGGGTGGTCCTCGGGGAGGTCGGCGACGAGGTTCTCGACGCGGGTCCGGATCTGGTACGCGAAGTGGGGGGTGGCGGGACCGATCAGGCGGTCGACGTCGCGCGCGGTGGGCTCCATGCCGGGGATTCTCCCATACGATGCGCCCGCATGACGGCCGACCTCGCCACGACCCTGCTGGACCAGGTCGCGCCCGTCTGGAGCGACCGCCTCGTGCTGGGCCAGGACGTCGCCGCCTCGCCGGAGCGCACGATGGAGGCGGTCCGCGCGACGACGCTCGAGGAGGCGCGGGTGGCCAGCCTGCTGGTGGCCGTGCGCACCCGCGGGCGCAGCCTCGGCAGCGACCTGCCGTTCGTGCAGACCGGGGACTTCGAGCCCGGCTTCGTGCGCCTCGGCGAGACGGCGAGCGAGGTCTGCATCGGCTTCGTCGGGCGACCCTGGCCCGGCGGTGCGCCCGAGCGCGCCCCGGCGGACGCCGCGGCGTTCCGCGACCACGAGGCGCTCGACTGCGTGAAGGTCGCGGTCAGCGTGCGCTGCGGGGCGGCGGCCTACGGCACGCTGCTCGTGACCGAGACCCGGATCGTCGTCGGGCCGCTCGCCGAGCGCCCCTTCGGCCTCTACTGGCAGCTCGTCAAGCCCGCCTCCAACATGGTGCGCCGGTCGCTCCTGCGGGCGATCGCCCGCCGCGCCGAGGCGGGGACCCTGTCGTGACGGTCGACGAGGCCCTGACGGGCTTCGCGGACGGCTGGGTCGACGCGCAGCCGGTCACGCCCCGGACCGCCTACCTGCGCACGCTGCGCCTACTGCGCCTGTACCTGGCGGACCATCCGCCGGCGCTCGACGCCGACGCGGCCCTGCTCGACGCCGACTGCCTGCGCGGGTTCGTGGCCTGGCACCGCGCCCACGCCCTCGCCGACACGGCCGAGGGGTCGCGCAAGGTCGCCGTGCACGTCGCGCGGCTCGCCGACCACCTCGGCATCGCGGTCGACCGGGACGCGCTGCGGGCGCTCGTGCCCGACGACGCGGGGGGCGGGTCCTGATGCTGCTCGCGATCGACTTCGACGGCACGCTCTGCGAGCAGGACACCGTCGACTGGTTCTCGGCGCACTGGGCGCCCGGCGTCTTCGCCGAGGCTGACCGCCGCCTGCTGGCCGGGGAGATCGACCTCGACACCTGCCTGCAGCTCCAGGTCGCGCCGATCACGCAGAGCGAGGACGAGGTCGTCGCCTTCCTGGTCGAGACGATCCGCGTGCGCCCGGGCGCCCACGAGCTGGTCGCGTTCTGCGCCGAGCGCGGGATCGAGCCGGTGATCGTGTCGAGCGGGTTCGAGAACCTGATGCGGCCGATCCTCGCGGCCAACGGGCTCGACCTGCCGATCAGCGCGCACGCCGTCGACTGCGGCCCCGCGGGGATGCGGGTGCGCTTCCGCGGGCGCGCGCACTGCGACCTCTGCGGCACCGCCTGCAAGCGGGACGAGGTGCGCGCGCTGGCGGCGGGCCGCCGGATCGCCTACGTCGGCGACGGGATCTCGGACCTCTGCGCCGCCGAGGACGCCGACCTGCGCTTCGCCCGCCACACGCTCGCGCGCCACCTGGCCGCGGAGGGCCTGCCGTTCACGCCCTTCGAGGACATGCACGACGTGCGCCGCGGCCTCGCCGCCGCGCTCGACGGCGCGGCTTGACCGCTTCGGTAGGCTGATCGCGTGCTGCCCGCGGCGATCGCCCTCGGCGCCTCGCTGATCTGGGGCGTCGCCGACTTCCAGGGCGCGATCCGCGCACGCCACGTCGGCCCCCTGGTCGTCGCCGCCTTCGCGCAGATCGCGGGCACCGCGCTCCTGGTCGTCGCGCTCGTGGTCGTGCGCGACCCGTTCCCCGGCTGGGGGATCTGGATCCCCGGCGCCGTCGCCGGGATGGCGGGCTCGATCGGGCACGTCGTGTTCTACGCGGCGCTCTCGCGCGGGCCGATGGGCGTGATCGCCCCGATCCTCGCGATGTCGGCGGCCGGTCCGGTGCTGTTCGCGATCCTCTGGTCGGGCGAGCGCCCGGCGCCCCTGCAGCTCGCCGGCCTCGTCCTGTGCGTGCTCGGCGTGGTGCTGGTCAGCCGCCACGCCGGCGAGGGCGACACCCGCCACGGCCGCTACGGCGCCGTGCCGCTGGCGCTCCTCGCGATCGCGATCGGCACCGTCATGTACGTCACTCTCGACATGGCCTCCGAGCAGTCGGGGCTGTGGGGCGTCGGCGCGCAGCGCACCGTGTCGCTGCCGATCCTGCTGGTCCTCGTCGCCGTCCTCGTCTACGCGCGCGGCGCCGGCACGGGGCGCCCGCCGAAGGGCGCCTTCCGGGCGATCGCCCCGATCGGGCTGATGGACACCGCCGCGCTCCTGATGTTCGCGATCGCCACGTCGATGGGGGACCTGTCCCTCGCGGTCGTCCTCGCCAGCCTCTACCCGGTGGTCACCGTCCTGCTCGCCCGCTTCCGGCTCGGCGAGCAGCTGGCCCTCGTGCAGCGCGTCGGCGCCGTGGTCGCCTTCGCCGGCGTCGTGGCGATCGTCGTGGGCTAGGCCCCGGACCGCTAGGGTGAGCGGCGTGCTGCGCCTGATCGGCAACGTCATCTGGCTCCTGCTCGCCGGCTGGGCCATGTGCCTCTCCTACCTCGTGGCCGGGGCGCTCCTGTGCGTCACGATCATCGGGATCCCGTTCGGGGTCGCCTCGTTCCGGCTCGCCTTCTTCGTGATCTGGCCGTTCGGGCGGGTCGCGGTGCACGACCCCGACCGCGTGCCGGGGGTCAGCGCGATCGCCAACGTGCTGTGGTTCGTGCTCGCGGGCTGGTGGCTCGCGCTCGGCCACCTCGTGACCGGCGTGCTGCTGTGCCTGACCATCATCGGCATCCCGTGGGGGATCCAGTCGTTCAAGCTCGCGGGCCTCGCGCTGGCGCCGCTCGCGCGCGAGATCGTGCCCGCCGACGACCCGCGGCGGTTCGCCTGATGGCGGCCGCGGCGCCGGAGACGCCGGAGGCCGTCCTCGCCGACCTCGACGGGCTGGTCGGGCTCGCCCCCGTCAAGGCCGCCGTGCACCGCCTCGCCGACGTGCACCGCCTCAACGCGCACCGGCGCGCCGCCGGCGAGCCCGTGATCGAGCAGCCGCTGGACCTCGTCTTCGCCGGCGATCCGGGCACCGCGGAGGACGAGGTGGCGCGGATCGTGGCGCGCCTCTACGCGGCGCTCGGGCTCCTGCCCGAGGCGAAGCTGGCCGAGGTCGGCCGCGAGCACCTCGTCGGCCCGGACCCGGAGCAGACGCGGGCGCGCGTGGCGGCGGCCGTCGAGGCGGCCCGGGGCGGCGTCCTCTTCGTCGACGACGCGCACCTGCTCCTGGTGGGGCCGCCGGGCGACCACGGCGAGGCCGCGGTCGCCGCGCTGGTCGAGGCGATGGCCGCGCCGGAGCGCGGCTTCGCGGTGATCCTGTCGGGGCCGACCGAGCCGATGCGCGTGATCGCCGCGCACCACCCGGCGCTGGCGCCCGCCTTCGAGGACGTCGTCGAGTTCCCGCGCTACACGCCCGACGAGCTCGCCCTGCTCTTCGACCGCGAGGCCGCGCGGCTCGGCATCGCCGTGCCCGAGGACGTGCAGGCGGCCGTGGCGGCGCACCTCGCCGAGGTGCACGCCGGCGAGCGCTTCCGCGATGCGCGCTACGTGCCGGCGCTGGTCGAGGAGATGTACGCGCGGCTGGCCGCCCGCGCGCTGGCCGACGGCGACCCCGGCGGGCCCGAGCACCGCGCCTTCGCCATCGCCGACGTGCCGCCCGTGGCCGCCGCCGCGCCGGCGGAGACCGGCCTGCGGATCGGCTTCAGCGCGCCCTAGACCGCCGCGCCGGCCAGGTAGCCGTCGTGGATCGCGTCCTCCCAGCGGCGCGGCGAGCGCGCGTCGCCGATCGGGCGGGCGTCGATCCCGCGCTCGACGAGGGCCAGGCAGAGCGCGTCGTCGGCCGTGTGGCGGCCCGCGTGCAGGACCACCGGGGCCTCGAGCGTGCGCTCGAGGCCGTCGTAGCGGCCCACCACGGTGACCGCGCCCGGCGCGATCCCCTGCACGATCACGTCGGAGAGGATCATCACGCCGGCGTCCCGCAGGCGCTGGAAGACGGGGCGCTCGGCGTGGTTCTCGGCGATCTCCTGGAGCGGCGCGATGCCGTCCGGGACGAGGGTCACGCGGCGGCCCTCGAGGGCGAGGGCCTCGGCCGGACCGGCCGCCTTGCGGCTGCCCTCCTCGTCAACCAGCAGCACGTCGCCCGCGGGCAGCGCCGCGCCGCGCAGCCAGTCGTCGACCGCGATCGCGTGCTCCGGCGGGGTCGGGCGCGAGCCCGTCGCCACCAGGACGCGGTCGGGGGCCAGGGCGGCGACGGCGTCGGCGTCGGCCTCGACGCCGAGGCGCACGTCGACGCCCAGCAGGTCGAGCTCGGCGGCGCGCCACGACCAGAGGTCGTCGAGGGAGCGCAGGACGGGGAGGGTCGCGGTGCGGCCGATCTGGCCGCCGAGGGCGCTTGTGGCCTCGAGCAGGGTGACGCGGTGGCCGCGCTCGGCCGCGGCGCGCGCCGCCTCGAGCCCGCTGACGCCGCCGCCGACCACGACCACGTGGCCGGGCGCCTCCGCGGGCGCCAGGCCGCGCTCCGCCTCGTAGCCCGAGGTGGGGTTCTGGGCGCAGGCGATCGGGAACTTGCGCATGCGCCGCGAGATGCAGACGTTCTGGCCGACGCACATGCGCTGGCGGGCGGCCTCGCCGCGCGCGGCCTTGGCGACGAGGTCGGGGTCGGCCATCAGGGCGCGGGTCATCCCGACGAGGTCGCAGGCGCCGTCGGCGAGCGCCTGCTCGCCGAGGGCGGGGCGGTTGATCTTGCCCTCGGCGAGGATCGCCAGGCGGTCCGAGGCGACGGCCTTCGCGCGGGCCGCGTTGGGGATGCCGATCCCCGGCGACACGTCGAGCGGCGGGATGATCAGCTCGGTGTGCTGGTAGTCGCCGTTGCCGATGCCCATGTAGTCGATGTCGCACTCGGCCTCGAGGTGCTGCACGAGGCGCTCGAACTCGGGGCTGCGCACGCTGATCGTGACGCCGAGGATCGGGTCGTCGCCGATCGCGTCGCGCACGGCCCGCAGCACCTCGACGGCGAAGCGGGCCTTGTTCTCGAAGGAGCCGCCGTAGCGGTCGGTGCGGAGGTTGCGGTCGTCGTAGAGGAACGAGTCGATCAGCGTGTCGTACGAGAACATCAGCTCGATCCCGTCGGTGCCGGAGCGCATCACGGTCTGGGCGCAGTCCGCGAAGCAGCGCGTGATCAGGTCGATCTCGTCCGTGGTCATCGCGTGGATGCGGCCGACGCCGAAGTAGCCGGGCGCGTCCGAGGGGCCCCACTGCAGGCCGCCCGTGGCCAGGGGGTCGGCGTTCGGGCCCATGTGGTAGAGCTGGTTGATGATCGTGCCGCCGTGCTCGTGGACGGCGTCGACCACCGTCGTCAGGCCCTCGACGAAGCCGGGCTTCGTGTGGTCGTAGTTCTGCGGCGTGACGCGGCCCGTGGGGTGCGGCGGGATCGGCTCCATCACCAGGAGGCCCGCGCCGCCGGCCGCGCGCGCCGCGTAGTAGCCGCGCACGCGCGCGCCGTGGATGCCGCCGTCCGAGTACGACTGGGTGTGGGCGGTCAGGGTGACGCGGTTGCGGACCCGCGTGCCGCGCAGCTCGATCGGGGAGAGGAGGCGCTCGAAGTCCATGGCGGGATCCTAGGCCGCGCGGGCGCCGCCCGCACGCCGGCGTCGCACCGGGGAACCGCTAGTAGCGCTGCTCGTCGCGCAGGCGCCGCATCGCCTCGAGCACCTCGGGCGGGGCGCCCTCGCGGGCGGCCTGCTCGATCGCGTCGGGGCGCACCTCGAGCGAGGCGAGGACGTCGGCGGGCACCTCGCCGCAGCTGACGGCGGCGATGACGGCGAAGCGCTCGGCGAGCTCGCGGGCGGCGGCCGTGGACTGGCCGATGAAGGTCTCGACGGCCTTGTCGTAGCGCTCGCGGCCGCCGAACTCGTCGACCACGGCGGGCGCGGCGTCGGCCCACTCGCCGAGCGCCGCCGCCTCGACCTCGATGTGGAACTGCAGGCCCCAGGCGCGGTTCTGCAGCCGGAAGGCCTGCGTCGTCGACTCGTTGGCGGCCAGCACGGTGGCGCCCGGCGGCGGCGTGAAGCCGTACCAGTGCCACTCGAAGCCGTAGAAGGGGCGCGGCATGCCGGCCAGGAGCAGGTCGTCGTCGGCCTCGCGGGTCAGGCCGACGTCGGCGAAGCGCGCCACCTCGGGGCGTTCCACGGCGCGGATCGACCCGCCGCCCGCCCGGGCCAGGAGCTGGCCGCCGAGGCAGACGCCGAGGATCGGCACGCCGAGGTCGAGCGCCTCCTCGAGCAGGTCGAGCTCCGCGGCGATCCAGGGCTCCGCGTCGTCCTGGTCGGGGTGCGCGGTGCCGCCCAGCGACACGATCGCGTCGTGGTCCTCGAGCGCGGGCCGCTCGGCCGTCTCGTAGGTGCGCCAGAAGGAGACCGGGCCCGCCGCCTCGAGCGGGGCGAGCAGGGCGCCCGCGTAGCCGTCGTGGTCGTGCTGGATGAAGAGGGTGCGCACGGGGGGTCCTTCGCGGCCGCCCTCAGGCGCGGCCGTGGTCGCGGGCGATGTCGACGAAGCGGCGCGCCAGCGCCTCGGCGGCGCGCGCGTTGCCCTCGACGAGGGCGTCCGTGTCGGCGCGGATCGCGTCCTTGTCGGCGTCGTGCTCGTCGAGGTTCCACTCGCCGACGTCCATCCACCACTCGACGGTGCGGCGGTCGACCTCGATGTGGAACTGCAGGCCCCACGCGGCCGGCCCGATCCGGTAGGCCTGGTTGCCGGCCGCGTTGACGGCGAGCGGCACCGCGGCGGGGGGCATCCCGAAGTTGTAGTGGTGCCACTCGAAGGCGCGGTAGCCGCGTCCGAGCGGGCCGAGCAGCGGGTCGGCCTCGCCCTCCGGGGTCAGGCCGATGTCGAACCAGCCCTGCTCGGTCGAGGAGGGCCCGACGCTGGCCCCGGCGGCGCGCGCGAGGATCTGGCCGCCGAAGCAGACGCCGAGCATCGGCAGCTCGCGCTCGAGGCCCTCGCGCAGGAGCCGCACCTCCTCGGGGATCCACGGGTAGCGGTCGTCCTCGTCCGGCATCGCGACGCCGCCCATCATCACGACCGCGTCGTAGGGGGCGAGGCTGGCCGGCGCGGGGTCCTCGAAGGTGCGCCAGACGTCGACCTCGCCGGCGTCGTGGAACGCGGGGCGGAAGGCGCCCAGCAGGTTCGTGTGGTCGTGCTGGATCTGGAGGAAGCGCACGGCGGGGGAAGTGTAGGGGCGGGGGAGCCGATCACCTACGGTGCGGGCATGGCGGCGGGGCGCGGACGGTGGGCGGACACGGCCACCGTGCTCGCCCTGATCACCGTCGCCATGTGGGCGCTCAACATCCCGGTCTCGAAGCTCGCCCTCGACGACTGGGAGCCGCTGGCCTTCTCGCTGGTGCGGTTCGGGATCGGCGGGCTGATCTACGCCGTCTGGGTCCTCGTGCGCGAGGGCTCCCTGCGCGTCGAGCGCCGCGACTGGCCGATGTTCGCGGCGGGCGGGCTGATCGGGATCTTCCTCAACCAGGTCGGCTACATGTACGCGCTCGAGAAGACGACCGCCTCGACGGTCGTCCTGATCATGGCCACGACGCCGATCTGGACGGCGCTGGTGGCGCGCGCGCTCGGCTGGGAGTTCGTCAAGCCGCTGTTCTGGCTGGCGATCGCCGTCGCCACCCTCGGCGTCCTGCTCGTGCTGTGGGGGTCCGGCGGGACGATCGAGGTCGAGAGCATCCAGGGCGACCTGCTGGCGCTCCTGATGGCCGTCACGTGGGGCGCCTACAGCGTCATCGTGCGGCCGCTGATGGACCGCTACTCGCCCGCGCACGTCTCCGCGGTGATGATGCTGGTCGGCACCGTGCCGCTGATCGCCTTCGGCGGGCGCCAGCTGGCGTCGCAGGACTTCGGCGCGTTCGGGGCGGCCGGCTGGGTCGGGATGGGCTACGCCCTGTTCGCGTCGCTGATCATCGCGAACCTGCTCTGGTTCCACGCGATCCGGCGCGCCGGATCGGCCCGCACCGTGGCCTTCATGCCGCTGCAGCCCTTCTTCGGGATCGTCTTCTCGTGGCTGTTGCTCGGCGAGCGGCTCGACTGGCGCCAGCTCGTCGGCGGGCTGATCATCGTCGGCGCGATCGTCGTGGCCACGCGCAGCGTGGTGCCGCTGCCGCGCCGGGTCGACCCCGGCGCGGCGGGCAACGTCGACTGATCGCCGGCGGGGCTAGTCGCCCTGCTCGACGAAGTACTTGCCGGTCTGGCCGTCCGAGAACCAGCGGCTGGTGACCGTCTTCTTGCGCGTGAAGAAGTCCACGCCGTCGGTGCCGTGCGCGTGCAGGTCGCCGAGGAACGAGTCCTTCCAGCCCGAGAAGGGGAAGAAGGCGACGGGGGCGGCGACGCCGACGTTGACGCCGATCATGCCGACCTCGACCTCGTGGCGGTAGCGGCGGACCGCGGCGCCCGACTCCGTGAAGATCGAGGTGCCGTTGCCGTAGCGCGAGCCGTTGACGAAGGCGATCGCGTCGGCCAGCGTGTCGACCTCGACGACGCTGAGGACGGGCCCGAAGACCTCCTCGCGGGCGATCTCCATCGCGTCGGTGACGCCCTGGACGATCGTCGGGCCGACGTAGGCGCCGGCGTCCGGCAGGCCGGGCTCGCGGCCGTCGACGGCGAGGGTCGCGCCCTGCTCGAGGGCGGTGTCGATCATGCCGCGGATGCGGTCGCGGGCCTCGCAGGAGACGACCGGGCCGACGCTGGTGCCCTGCTCCATGCCGTCGCCGACGGTGAGGGCCTCGGTGCGGGGCACGAGCTCCTTGGCGAGCTCCGGCCAGGCGCCGCCCACGGCGACGACGATCGAGCCGGCCATGCAGCGCTGGCCGGCGGCGCCGAAGGCCGAGCCGATGATGTTGTCGGCCGTCTTGTCCATCACGGCGTCGGGCATCACGACCATCGAGTTCTTGGCGCCGCCGAGGGCCTGGACGCGCTTCTTCTTGGCCGCGGCGCGCTCGTAGATGTACTGCGCGGTCGCGGCGGAGCCGACGAACGAGACGGCGTCGATGCCCGGGTGGTCGAGGATGCCGTTGACCACGTCGCGGGAGCCGTTGACCATGTTGACGACGCCGGGCGGCAGGCCGAGCCCGTCGATCAGCTCGAAGACGATCTGCTGCGTCATCGGCACCTGCTCGGAGGGCTTGAGGATGAACGTGTTGCCGGTGGCGACGGCGAAGGGCAGGAACCACATCGGCACCATCGCCGGGAAGTTGAACGGGGTGATCGCGGCGCAGACGCCGACGGGCTGGCGGATCGTCTCCGCGTCGACGTTGGTGGCCACGCCCTCGAGGTTGCGGCCCTGCATGGTGGTCGGGATCGCGCAGGCGCACTCGACCATCTCGATCATGCGCTCGACCTCGGCGCGGGCGTCCGGGAAGGTCTTGCCCATCTCCAGCGTCACGCACTCGGCGAGGCGGTCCTTGCTCTCCTCGAGCAGCTGGCGGAAGCCGAACAGCCAGCGGGCGCGCTCGATGGTGCTCTTCGCCTTCCAGCCGGGGAAGGCGGCGCGCGCGGCCTGCACGGCCTGGTCGACGTCGTTCGCGCCCGACAGCGGCACCTGCGACAGCACCTCGCCCGTGGCGGGGTTCTGGACGTCGAGCAGCTCGCTCGACGCGGACGGCACCCAGGCGCCGTTGATGTAGTTCGGCAGGATCTTCACGGCGGTCGCGCTCATCGTCTCGGGCACCTCGGGTCGGACGTCGGGTTGACGTGTCGGATGCTACCTACGACGCGGCGCCGGGGGCGCGCTCGACCAGCTGGCGCTTGATGCGGGCGAGGATCGCGCCCGTCGAGCGCATCCGCAGCGGCGAGACGACCTCGGCGAGGCCCATGCCCATGGCGAACTCGCTCGGGGTGGCCAGCACCGCGTCCACGCTCGCGCCGTCGAGGCCGGCGTGGATGATCCCGGCGAAGCCCTTCGAGGTCGGCGCCTCGTCGGGGGCCGCGAAGAACAGCCGCACCCGGCCCTCCGCGTCGACCTCGGCCTGCACGAAGAGCGGCGTCTGGCACTCGTGGACGCGCTCGAGCTCCTGCCCGGCGAGGCGCTCGGGCAGGGGCGGGAGCCCGTTGGCGTACTCGAGCAGGAGGTCGAGCCGCTCCGTGCGGTCGCACTCGGCGAACTCGTCGACGATCGCCTGCAGGCCCGGGGGGAGCGCGCGGTCCACGGCTACGGCTTCTCGATGGGCACGCGCACGGCGTTGCCCCACTCGACCCACGAGCCGTCGTAGTTGCGGACGTGCTCGAAGCCGAGCAGGTGCGTCAGCACGAACCAGGTGTGGCTCGAGCGCTCGCCGATGCGGCAGTAGGTGACGACGTCGTCGGCCGGCTCGAGGCCGACCTCGTCGGCGTAGATCGCGCGCAGCTCGTCGGCGGTCTTGAAGGTGCCGTCCTCGTTGGCGGCGCGCTTCCACGGCACGCTCGAGGCGGTCGGGACGTGGCCGCCGCGCTGGACGCCCTCCTGGGGGTAGTCGGGCATGTGCAGGAGCTCGCCCGTGAACTCGCCGGGGGAGCGCACGTCGACGAGGGGCCCCCGGCCGATGTGGGCGAGGACGTCCTCCTTGAAGGCGCGGATCCCGCTGTCGTCGCGCTCCACGACCGGGTAGTCGGCGGGCGCGACCGCGGGCTCGTCGGTCGTCATCTCGCGGCCCTCGGCGGCCCAGGCGGCGCGGCCGCCGTCGAGCAGGCGCACGTCCGGGTGCCCGAACAGGCTGAACACCCACAGGGCGTAGGCCGCCCACCAGTTGAAGTTGTCGCCGTAGATCACGACCGTGGTGTCGCGGCCGATGCCGCGCGCCGCGCACATCGCCGCGAAGCCCGCGGCGTCGATGTAGTCGCGCGTGACCTCGTCGTTGAGGTCGATGTGCCAGTCGAGCTTGCGCGCGCCCGGGATGTGCCCCGTGTGGTACAGCAGCACGTCCTCGTTGCACTCGAGCACGACCAGCCCGTCCGTGCCGAGGCGCTCCTCGAGCCACTGCGTGGTCACGAGCCGCTCGGGGTGGGCGTAGGCGGCGAGCTTCGGGTCGGTATCGGCGGGCAGGGTCATCGCGGGCTCCTCGGTCGTGCGGTGGGGTCCGTCAGGCGATTCGGCCGGGCGCAGCGTACGGCCGTCAGCCGGCCGGCGGCGCCGCCTCGTCGACGAGGCGATCGAGCGGCGCCCAGAAGTCGGCCTGCGCCTGCGCGTCCTCGCGCTTGGGAGCGAAGTGGTCGTACTCGACGGCGTCGGTGGAGGCGAGCTCCGTGATCGAGGCGGGGTGCGGAGCGATGCGGGCGGCGAGGGCCTCGGCGCCGCCGCGG
>CAIQOY010000143.1 GCA_903873565.1 uncultured Actinomycetes bacterium | reverse complement strand
GTTCCTGTCCGTGTCGACCTTGACCAGCTTGACGGCGCCCTGGCGCTTGGCCACGGCGGCCTCCAGGATCGGAGCCAGCTGCTTGCACGGCCCGCACCACTCGGCCCAGAAGTCGACGACGACGGGCAGCTGGTGGGAGGCCTGGATGACCTCGCGCTCGAAGTCCGCCTCGTTCACGTCGATCGCCATGAGCGGCATGGTACGACAGGCCCGTCAGGCGCCGGTCCGTATCCTGACCGCGTGTCGAGCGCACGCGCCCCCATCCGCCGGCTGGCCGCGGCACGTGCGATCTCGGTCACGGGGTCGCAGGTGGCGCTGATCGCGCTGACCTTCCAGATCTACGAGGTGACGGGGTCCGCGGTATGGGTCTCGGCGGTCTTCCTCGCCACCTTCGCGACGCTCGGCGTGATGACCCCGATCGGCGGCTGGCTCGGCGACTCCTTCGACCGCCGCCGGGTGATGATCGTCTCCGACCTCGGCGCGGCCGCGGCGTTCGTGGCGCTCGCCTTCGCCGATGAGCCGTGGCTCCTGATCGCCCTCGCGCTGGTGGCCACGCTCTGCGAGGCGCCGTTTCTTCCCGCCTCGCAGGCCGCCATCCCGAACCTCGCCGGCGACGAGGACCTGGCGTGGGCGAACGGTCTCGTCTCGCAGGCCTTCAGCCTCGGCATCACGGTCGGCCCGCTGGTCGGCGGCGTCCTCGTCGGGGCGGTCGGGGCCAACCTCGCCTTCGGCGTCAACGCGGTCTCGTTCCTGGTCTCCGCGGCGCTGGTCTGGAGCGTGCGCGCCCGCTTCCAGGAGCGCCGCGCCGAGGGCGCGGGCCGCGGGGCGGACGTCCCGTTCACCGAGGGCGTGCGGATCGTGCTGCGCTCGCGCCTGCTCCTCCTGGTCGTGATCGCCGAGGTCGTCGCCTACAGCGTGGTGGGGTGGGCGATGGTCGCCGACGCGCCGCTCGCGAAGCTCTTCGACATGGGCTCGATCGGGTTCGCGGCGCTGATCTCGACGTGGGGCGCGGGCATGCTGATCGGCTCCTGGATCGCGGGCCGCTGGATGGGCGAGCGGCCGGTCGAGGTCAAGGTGCTGCTGTTCGGCATGGTCGTGGACGGGGTGATGATCGCCCTGATGGGGCTGAGCCCGCTGTTCCTCCTCGTGCTCGTGGTCAGCGTGCTCGGCGGCACGGCCTCGGGCTGCGTCAACGTCGCCCGCCAGCTGCTCCTGCAGCGCGCCGTCGCCGACCGCCTGCGGGCGCGCGTCTTCGCGGTGGCGGAGCTGGTCGGCACGGCCTCCTTCATCCTCGGCCTCGCCTCCGCCGGCCCGGCGATCGAGCTGCTCGGGGTGCGCGAGGCGTACGTCCTGTCGGGCGCGGTGTTCGCGGTCGGCGCGCTGGTGCTCCTGCCGCTGGTCCTGCGCCCGCCCGCCGCGCCGACGCCCGCGCCGCCCGCCGTCTGAGCGGGCGCTTGCCGCCGCATAACGGATGTGCGACGATCCGCACGTCCGTGCGACGAAGGGGGAAGACGTGGCCATCGCCATCACGCCGACCGACATCCAGCAGGAGCTCGTGGCGCTCGCCCGCGACTTCGCGGCCCACGAGATCCGGCCCGTGGCCGCCCACTACGACGAGACGGAGGAGACTCCGTTCGAGCCGTTCCGCAAGGCGGCCGAGATCGGGCTCACCTGCTACGACCTGCCCGAGGAGTTCGGCGGCGGCGGCATCCACGACCTCTCGACCTGCATCCAGATCCACGAGGAGCTGACATACGGCGACGCCGCGATCGGCAACTTCATCGGGTCGGCCTCCTTCTTCGGCGGCGTCATCGTCGAGCTCGGCACGCAGGAGCAGAAGGAGCGCTGGATCACCCCGCTCTGCGGCCCCGACCCGAAGCTCGGCGCGCTCGCCACCACGGAGCCGCAGGCCGGCTCCGACGCGAGCGCGATCGCCACGCACGCCCAGCCCGTCGACGGCGGCTACCGCCTGAACGGCTCGAAGACGTGGATCTCCAACGCGGGCGTGGCCTCCTTCTACCTCGTCTTCGCCACCGTGGCCCCGGGCACCCGCTCCAAGGGCATCACCGCCTTCGTGGTCGAGGAGGGCGACGCGGGCTTCGAGGTCGGCAGCAAGCTGCACAAGCTCGGCCAGCGCGCGATCCCGACGCACGAGATCTTCTTCAACGACGTCTTCCTGCCGGAGGACCGCCGGGTCGGCGACGAGGGCATGGGCTTCAAGGGCCTGATGCGCAAGTTCGACGAGTCGCGCGTCGTGCTCGCGGCGGGCGAGGTCGGCATGGCCCGCGCGGCCTTCGACTACGCCGTCGAGTACGCCACCGAGCGCGAGACCTTCGGCGCCCCGATCCACGTCAACCAGGCGGTCTCGTTCCGCCTCGTCGACGTCAAGATGAAGATGGACCAGGCGCGCCTGCTGGTGCGCCACGCGGCGGCGCTGGCCGACGCGGGCGAGCCGTTCGCCACGGAGGCGGCGATGGCCAAGCTGGCCGCCTCCGAGGCGGCCTGGTTCTCGGCCTGGGCCTGCTGCCAGACCCTCGGCGGCTACTCGTACTCCCGCGAGTACCCGGCGGAGCGCTGGCTGCGCGACGCCAAGCTCGAGGAGATCTGGGAGGGCACCAGCGACATCATGCGCCTGATCATCTCCCGCTCCCTGTTCCCCCGCGTCTAGGCCGAGGAGGCACCCGTGGACCTCTCCCTCAACGCCGTCGAGCGCGAGATCCAGGAGCGCTCCCGGCGCTTCTGCGACGAGCACCTCCTGCCCCTCGAGGTCACCTGCGACGAGCAGGACGGCCTCACGCCGGAGCAGCTGGCCCCGACCTACGCCGCCGTCATCGCCGAGCGCCTCAACGCCGTCAACATGCCCGCCGAGTGGGGCGGGCAGGGCCTCACGATCTTCGAGCAGGTGCTCTCGCAGGAGCAGCTCGGCCGCTCCACGAACGCCCTCTGGGACGTCGTCTGGCGGCCCGCCAACGTGCTGCGCTACTGCACCCCCGAGCAGCGCGAGCGCTGGCTCGTGCCGGAGATCGAGGGGCGGCGCCGCTCCTGCTACGCGATCACCGAGGCCGACGCGGGCTCCGACCCCTCGACCCTCGCCACGACCGCGGTCCGCGACGGCGACGGCTTCGTCCTCAACGGCGAGAAGTGGTACGTGACGGTCGGCGACGTCGCCGACTACCAGATCGTCGTGGCCGAGGTGCCCGGGGAGGGGCCGACCTCGTTCTTGATCGACCGGGACACCGAGGGCGTCGAGCAGCACCGCGTCCCGCGCTACATGCACCACTTCGTCTACGAGCACCCGATCTTCCGCTACCACGACGTGCGGCTCGGGCCCGAGCACGTGCTCGGGAAGGTGGGCGAGGGCTACGACCTGACCAAGGAGTGGTTCATGGAGGAGCGGCTGATGATCGCCGCCCGCTGCCTCGGCGGTGCCGAGCGCTGCCTCGAGGACGCCTTCGCCTACGCGACGGACCGCGTCCAGTTCGGGGAGCGGATCATCGACTTCCAGGGCGTCTCGTTCCCGCTCGCGGAGGCCGTCGCCGACATCGCCGCCGCCCGCGCCGTCACCTACCAGGTGGCGTGGGAGGTGACCGAGGGCCGCATCGACCCCAAGACCCTCCACGCCAAGGCCGCCGCGATCAAGCTGTTCGCCTCCGAGATGGCCAACCGCGTCGTCGACTCCTGCGTGCAGGTCCTCGGCGGCCGCGGATACATGCGCGAGAACGCCGTCGAGCGCTTCTACCGCGACCTGCGCGTCGACCGCATCTGGGAGGGCACCTCCGAGATCCAGAAGGTCGTGCTCGTCAACGAGATGCGCAAGCGCGGCACCGGCCCGGTCGCGGCCTGGCCGGTCGAGGGCTGATGCCCCGGGCCTCCGTCGCCGAGCTGCGCCGCGGCGAGATCGTCGACGGCGCGATCCGCCTGATCGCCCGTGCGGGCTACGAGGCCACGACGATGCGCGGCCTCGCGGCGGAGCTCGAGGTCTCGACAGGCACGATCACGCACTGGTTCGCGACCAAGGACCACGTGCTGGCTGCGACCCTCGAGCAGCTCGCGGATCGCTTCGCGGCGCGGATGGCCGCCGAGCTCGAGGGCGCCCGTGGGGCCCGGGCGCAGCTGGTCGCGATCGGCGACGCCTCCGTCCCGGACACCCCGGAGCGCGCCGACGAGCAGCGTGTCTGGAGCGAGCTCGCCGCGCGCGCCGCGCGCACGCCCGCCCTGGCCGTGCTGCACGAGCGGCTCTACGCGGGCTGGCGCCGGCAGATCGAGCGGGCCGTCCGGGCCGGGGCCGACGCGGGCGAGCTGCGCGTCGCCGACGCGGCCGAGTGGGCGCGCACCTACGCGGCGCTGCTCGACGGGCTCGGGTCGCACGCCCTCCTGCACCCCGACTCGGTCACGCCGGCGCGGATGCGCGCCGCGATCCGCACGCACGTCGACGCGACGCTCGGCTAGCGCAGCTGGTCGGCGAACTGCCGCGCGGTGCGTGCCGAGATGCCATGGCCCTGCACGGCGAAGCGCATCGCCTGCGCCTCCATGTCGTCCGGCACGGAGCCGAGCCGCTCGAAGGCGAGGTGGCGGCAGATCGCCAGGTAGGCCGCCTTGTCCTGGCGGGGGAAGCGCACGCGGCGGCCGAAGCGGGCGGCCAGCGCCACCTTCTCCCCGACCATCTCCTCCGCGTCCACGTCGTCGTCGCGCTCGGCGTGCGAGCCGTGCGTGAGGTTGAGGCGGTTCGAGGTGGCCCACACGATCACGTTCGGCGGGCGCTCGACCACGCCGCCGTCGAGGGTGGCGCGCAGCACGCGGTCGAGGCGCTGGCCGTCGTCGACGACCAGGTCGTCGAGGAAGAGGATCGTGGGCGGGCCGTCGCGCAGCTCGATCAGGGCCGCCTCGACGCCGTCGAGCTGGTCGCGCTCGACCTGCACGAGCCGGATCCCCTGGTCGGCGTAGGCCGCGGCGCAGGCCCGCACCGCGGCGGACTTGCCGGTGCCGGGCGGGCCGTGCAGGAGCGCGTCGTTGGCCGGCGCGCCGTGCAGGAAGGCGCGCAGGTCGTCGAGCAGCGGCGCCCGCTGCTCCTCGTAGCCGACGAGGTCCTCGAGGGTCGTGCGGTCCGGGGTGGGCACGCCGACCAGCTCGCCGTCGACCCAGCGCAGGACCCGGCTGATGGCCAGGGCGCCGGTGCCCTCCGCGGCGTGGAAGGCGGCGAGGTCGGCGGCGG
>CAIQOY010000142.1 GCA_903873565.1 uncultured Actinomycetes bacterium | reverse complement strand
GGGGCCGGGCCGGTCGACCTCGACGCGCGAGGCCTCGAGCACGGGCTCGTCCGCGGCGGCCGCCTCGGCGAGGCGCAGGCGCACGGCCGCGTCCTCCCCGGGCGCCGGGCGGTGCGACGGCGCCCCCGTGGGCACCAGCAGCACGCGGGCGAGGCCGAGCTGCGCCGCCGCGCTGCGGGCCAGCGCCGCGTGCCCGACGTGCGGCGGGTTGCAGAGCGAGCCGAGGACGCCGATCCGGTCAGGCACGGTACGGCACCTCCCGGTCCCCCACCTTGACGATCACGCCCTTCTTGGCGCCGGCGCGCACGAGCAGCGGCCGCAGGCGCCGCTCCTCGACGTAGTCCGCGAGCAGCTGCTCCGCGGCGGCGTCGTCGAGGCGGGCGAGGTCGTCCTCGATGGCCGCGCCGACCAGGCGCACGCCCTCGTCGCCGCGCAGGACGCGCACCGTGGCGCCGCCGCGGCGGCCCGGGCGGTAGACGAGGTAGTCGGCGAGCTCCTCCTCCGCCTCGGGCTCGGCCTCGGGCTCCGGCACCCAGCGCGCCAGCGCCGCGGTGAGGTCGTCGACGCCGTCGCCCGTGGCGCACGAGACCGCCACGACCACGGGGCGCCCGTCCTCGTCCCGCACGACGTCGCGGGCGGCCGGGGCATCCCCGAGCGCGGCGACGAGCCCCGCGAGGCGGGCGGCCTGCTCCGCGCGGGGCTCCGGGACGAGGTCGGTGCGGTTGAGGACCACGATGCGCGGGCGGCGGGCGAGGTCGGCCTGGTAGGCGGCGAGCTCGGCGTGGATCGCGACGAGGCCGCGCACGGCCTCGTCGGGCTCGAGCCCCGCGTCGACGACGTGCAGGAGCAGGCGCGCACGCTCGAGGTGGGCGAGGAAGTCGAGGCCGAGCCCGTGCCCCTCCGCCGCGCCCTCGAGGAGGCCCGGCACGTCCATCACCGTGACCTGGCGGTCGGCCGCGAGGTCGACGACCCCGAGCACCGGCTCGATCGTCGTGAAGGGGTAGTCGGCGACCTTCGGCCGCGCGTTCGAGAGGCGCCGCAGGAGCGACGACTTGCCCACGTTCGGGAACCCGAGCAGCGCGGCGTCGGCCAGCAGCTTGAGCCGCAGGTCGAGCGTCAGCTCCTCGCCGAGCCCGCCGAGCTCGGCCGTGCGGGGCGCCTGGCGCACCGCGGTGCGGAAGCGGCGGTTGCCGGACCCGCCGCGGCCGCCGTGCGCGACCACGGCGCGCGCACCGGGCCGGGCCAGGTCGACGAGCAGGATGCCCTCCTCGTCGAGCACCTGCGTGCCCACGGGCACGCGCACCTCGGTGTCCTCGCCGGTCGCGCCGGTGCGGTTCGAGCCCTCGCCGCCGTGGCCGTCGGCCGCGCGCACGTGCGGGTGCCGGCGGACCGCGTTGAGGTCGCGCAGGCCGGGATCGGCGACCAGCACGATGCTGCCGCCGTCGCCGCCGTCGCCGCCCGACGGGCCGCCGCGCGGGACGTACTTCTCGCGGCGGAACGCCACGGAGCCGTCGCCGCCGCGCCCCGCGGCCGCGTGGATGGTCGCGCGATCGGAGAACACGGGGGGATCCCCCCTTCCGGCTAGTCCCCGGCCGGGACGACCGACACGAAGCGCTTGCCGCGGCGCTGGCCGAACTCGACCGTGCCGTCGACGGTGGCGAAGATCGTGTGGTCGACGCCGAGACCGGTGCCCGCGCCCGGGTTGAAGCGGGTGCCGCGCTGGCGCACGATGATGCCGCCGGCGCGGATCTCCTGCCCGGCGAAGACCTTCACGCCGAGCCGCTTCGACTGGGAGTCGCGGCCGTTCTTGGAGGAGCCGAGTCCCTTCTTATGCGCCATCTCAGTCCTCCGTCTTCTTCTCGGCGGGCTTCTTCGCGGCCGGCTTCTTGGCCGCGGGCTTCTTCGGGGCGGCCGGCTTCTTCTCGGCGGCCGGCTTGGCGGCGGGCTTCGCCGCCGCCTTCTTCTCCGCCGGCGCGGCCTTCTCGGCCGGCGCCTTCTCCGCGGCCTTGGCCGTGCCGCCGAGGGCGATCGACTCGACCTCGATCACGGACTGCCGGGCGCGGAAGCCCATCCGCCGCGAGGAGCTCTTCTTCGCGCGGTAGGTGCGGATCGCGATCTTCGGGCCGAGCGTGTGCTCCTTGACCCGCACCGAGACCTTGACGGGCTTGAGCTCGTCGGCCGTCGCCAGCGTCTTCGCGCCGTCGGAGGCCAGCACGACGTCGGGCGCGAGCGTGCCGCCGGCGTCGACCGCGAGGCGGTCCACGACGAGGCGCTCACCCTTGGTGACGCGGTACTGCTTTCCTCCGAGCGAGATGACGGCGAACATGCGGTGTCCTGGATCGGGCCGCCAGGGGCGGCGAACGGCGGGACCGTAGCAGAGACGCGGGTTCGGACGCTCCGCCTCCCGGCTACTCGTCCTTGCCGAGGATCCGCTTCAGGATCCCGCCCTTCTTCTTCGAGGCGGCCGTGGGCTTCGCCGCCGCGGGGGCCGGCTTCGGGGCCTCCGTCGCGGCCGCGGGGGCGTCGGCCCGGGCCTTCGCACCCGCGCCCGCACCGCGGCCGCCGCGGGGCCGCCG